>JBMOMI010000105.1:0-9654 GCA_049325235.1 Actinomycetota bacterium
CGCGCTCGGCGCGGTCGCGGCGCTGGTCGCCGTCGCGCTCGTGGTGTGGATCGTCGCCGGCGCGCTGCGCGGCAGCCCCGCCCCGGCACTGTCGCGGGCGATCGCGACGTCCCGGGTCGTCGCCGCGATCGACGCGGTCGTGCCGCCGGAGACCGCTCGCCTCTTCGCGGACTTCCGCCGGGTGGTCGAGGGGCAGGCGTTCCCGCGGGTGTTCGCCGGGGTCGCGCCCGAGCAGATCCTGCCCGTCGAGGCGCCCGACCCGGGTGTCGCCGACCCGGTGGCCGCCGCCGTCGCGGGCAGCATCGTCAAGGTCACCGGGGTCGCCGACGAGTGCTCGCGCGGACAGGAGGGCACCGGGTTCGTGGCCGCCCCGCACCGGGTCGTCACCAACGCGCACGTGGTGGCGGGTGTCGACGAGCCGCGCGTGCAGGTCGGCGGCACCGGGCCCGAGCTCGACGGGCGCGTCGTGGCGTTCGACCCGGACAAGGACCTGGCGGTCATCGCCGTCCCGGACCTGGAGGCTCCGGCGCTGCCGCGGGGCGCCGACCTGCAGCGCGGTGACTCCGCGGTCGTCGCCGGCTTCCCGCTCGACGGGCCGTACCGGTCGGAGGCGGCACGGGTGCGTCAGGTGCTGGACGCCCGCGGCGAGGACATCTACGGCACCGACGTCGTCGTCCGCCAGGTGTACTCGCTGTTCACCCGGATCGAGCCGGGCAACTCCGGTGGTCCCCTGCTCAGCCCGGCGGGCCAGGTGGTCGGCGTCGTCTTCGCGCGGTCGCTGGACGACCCCAGCACCGGCTACGCGCTGACGATGGCCGAGGCGGCGCCGGTGCTGGACGCCGCACCCGCGGCATCGGCGACGGTCGACACCGGGCCGTGCGCGGCGGGGTGAGGTGGCGGGATTCCATGATCACGGGCGGAGCCAGTCGGTGAGCAGCTGCGTGACGGTGCCCGGTGCCTCCTCCGGCAGGAAGTGGCCCGCGCCCTCCACGAGCTCCCACCGGTAGGGCCCGGTGACCCACAGCGACGAGCCGCGCGCCCGGGCCGGCGGCACGAACGGGTCCGCCGCGCCGTGCAGCTGCAGCACCGGCACCTCGATCGACGCGGAGACGGCTCGGGCGAACCGGAGCCCGTCGGGGCGGGGCAGCGAGCGGACCGCCCACCGGTAGTACTCCATCGCCGAGTGCGCGACGAACGGGATGCGCATCGCCGACTCGTACCGCTCGGCCTCCTCCTCGGTCGGCCACCCCGGGGTCGCCGACCAGTCGCGCAGCATGCCCCGCACCGTGCCCGGCGCCTGCAGCGACCGCTCCGGCAGCACCGGCACCTGGAAGCCCAGCAGCGACCGCACGGAGGCGAGCCCCGCCGGTCCGAGGCCGGTGGAGCGCATCCGCAGCGGGTGCGCCACCGACAGCGCCGCGACGGCCCGCGTGACCCGCGGCTGCAGCGCCGGCATCGACCACGCGATCCAGCCGCCCCAGCCGTGCCCGGCCACGACCGCCTCGGTCGCGCCGAGCGACCGGACGACGCCGGCGACGTCGGCGGCCGACGTGATCGTGTCGTAGCCCCGCGGCGGCTTGTCCGAGGCGCCGTAGCCCCTCAGGTCCATCGCCACGGTCCGGTAGCCGCGCTCCCCGAGCGCTGTCAGCTGGTGGCGCCACGCCCACCAGAACTGCGGGAAGCCGTGCAGGAGGACGACGAGCGGCCCGTCGTCCGGGCCGGTCTCGGCGACGTGGAAGCGTCCGCCGTTCGCCGAGACGAAGCGGTGCCTCCACGGGCCCGGGACGAGGGCGCTGTCGGCGTCCGGCTCCCGGCTCAGCTGGCCTGCCCCTTGGCCGCAGCGATCGACCGCTTCGTGGTGGCGATCGTCCGCTCCGGCGGCTTGACCTTCTGCACCCGGCCGCGGCCGACGAGGGCCATCACGGCGGCGAGCAGCAGCAGCACCGCGGCCACGACGAGGAACGACAGCCACCGGGGCCACCCGGCGCCCTCGTGCAGGCCGTAGGCGGCGGCGACCGGCAGGAGCACGAACGCCATGGTCGCGAAGAAGGCGGCGCCGCCGAACAGCCCGGCGCCCATGCCGGCATGCTTGGCGTCGTCCCGCAGCTCGGCCTTGGCGAGGGCGACCTCGTGCCGGACGAGCTCGGAGATGTCCCGTGTCGCGTCCACGACGAGCTGGCCGATGGTCCGTTCGCTCACCGTCGTCCTCCCGGTCGGTGGGTCCTCGGGCACGAGACTACGGTGATCAGCCGCGGTCCTCCCGTCGAGCGAGGTCGTCGCGGACCAGGTGCAGCTGATCGCGCTCCGCAGCCCGGTGCGCCGCCCGGCCGATCATGTGCGCGCCGACCGGTGCGGTGATCACCTGGAAGGCGGCCACGAGCAGCAGAGTGCCGGCCAGTCCCTGCTGGTGGGCGGCGGCGGCGGTCCCGGCCAGCACCAGCAGGAGGCCGAGCACCGCCGGCTTGGTCTGCGCGTGCATCCGCGTCAGCACGTCGGGGAAGCGCAGCATCCCGATCCCGGCCAGCAGGGTGAGGGCCACCCCGGCCAGGATCAGCACGCCTCCGAGGGCCTCCAGCACCCGGGTCACCGGTCCGACTCCCGGCGCTCGATGAACCGCGCCACGGTGACCGTCCCGACGAACGCGAGCAGGGAGACGACGACGAGGATCCCGGCGTACCGCGGAGTCCCCAGCAGCGCGATCTGCACGGCCACCCCGCCGACGACGACGAGCAGCAGCGTGTCCAGGGCCACGATGCGGTCCGCCGCGGTCGGCCCGCGCATCAGGCGCACGAGCATCAGGGCGCCGGACACGGTCAGCCCCAGCAGGCTGACGGCGTACACGCCGGTCATCGCTCCTCCTCGATCCCCAGGGCGCGGGCGCCGAGCGCCTCGAGCTCCCGGGCCTGTTCCTCCACCTCGCCCTCGCGCCCCTCCGGCAGGTGCAGGCAGTGCACGAACAGGACGCCGGCGTCCTCGTCGACCTCCAGGGTCATCGTGCCGGGGGTGAGCGTGATGGTGTTGGCGACCAGGGACAGCAGCCCCGCCCTCCGCGTGGTCAGGTGCACCGCGACGACCGCCGGGCGCAGCCGCTCCACCGGCCAGAACACCTGGCGGGCCACCTCGGCCGTGGCGACCGTGAGGTCGCGCAGGAACCGCAGGAAGTAGCGCGCCGCCGCGACCGGCGAGACCCGCGGCACCCGCTCCGGGCGCGGCAGCGGGACGACGTGCAACAAGGCCGTGCCCACCGCCAGGCCGCCGAGCACGTTCGCCCACGACAGGTCGCCCCACAGGGCCAGCCACACCACCGTGATCCAGGCCAGCACCGGCAGCCGGCTCGTCAGCGTCCTCGTCATCGTCAGCCCCCCAGCACCGCGGTCACGTAGGGCTGCGCGGACAGCAGGTCGTCGGCGGCCCGCAGGGACAGCGCGAACAGCGGTCCGCCGAGCACGGGCAGCAGCAGGCTGACGCCGACCAGGGCCGCCGTCGACCAGGTCATCAGGCGGGGCAGCGTGCGGACGCCGACCACCACGGCGTCCTCGACGTCCGTGTCCGGCAGGGTCGCGCTCTGCCGGCCCCAGAACGCCGATCCCCACACGAGGGCCATCGCGTAGACGGTGAGCAGGCTGACGACGATGGCGGCCGCGACGACCGCCCACTCGCCGGCCGCCGTGCCGGCTTCGATCAGCGCGACCTTGCCGACGAAGCCCGAGAACGGCGGGAACCCGGCCAGGGACAGCGCCGGCAGCGCGAACAGCCCGCCGAGGACCGGTGAGGTGTGCGCCAGGCCGCTGATCCGGTCCAGTGCGCTGGTGCCGGTCCGGCGCTCCACCAGCCCCTCGACGCAGAACAGCGCCGCCATGATCACGATGCTGTGGACGACGTAGAAGACGGCGCCGGCGACGCCCGCCGGGGTGAAGAACCCGAGACCCATGATCGCGAACCCGATGCTGCTGACGATGCTGAACGACAGCAGGCGCTTGAGCTCGTTCTGGGCGATCGCGCCGAGGATCCCGCCGAGCAGCGTCGCGCCCGCGAGCACGAGCAGCACCGGACCGGTCACGCCGGTGTCGTCGGGGAACACGACGGTCTGGGACCGGATGATCGCGTAGACGCCGACCTTGGTGAGCAGGGCGGCGAACACGGCGGTGACCGGCGCCGGGGCCAGGGGGTAGGAGTCCGGCAGCCAGAAGTACAGCGGGAACAGGGCGGCCTTGATCCCGAAGACCACCAGCAGCAGGAGCGCGAGCATGAGGCGCACGTTGTCCGGCAGCTCGGCCACCGCGCCGCGCAGGTCGGCGAAGTTCACCGTCCCGGTCGCCGCGTACACGAGCCCGACCGCGGTGACGAACAGCACCGAGGCCAGCAGCGACACCACGATGTAGGTCATCGCCGACCGCACGGCCGCCGGCCCCGCCTGCAGCGTGATCAGCACGTACGAGGCGGTGAGCATCACCTCGAACGCGACGAACAGGTTGAACAGGTCGCCGGTGAGGAAGGCGAAGCCCACGCCGCCGGCCAGCACGAGGTACACCGGGTGGAAGACGTAGCGGGTCCTGGCCGTCGCCCGCCCGGCGGCGCCGTCGGCCAGGCCCTGCCCGACGGAGTACGCCAGCACGCCGATGAGGACGACGACGGACGTCAGCACGAACAGGGCCGCCACCCGGTCGGCCACCAGCGTGATCCCCCAGGGGGCGGCCCAGCCGCCGGCCTGCACGGCCAGCGGCCCGTCGGCGTCCACCCGGACCAGCAGCAGCAGGGCGTCGACGCCGACGACGACGAGGGTCAGCACCGACACCAGGCGCTGGACGACGGTGCGCGCCACCAGCATCACTAGCGCGGCGGCCAGGATCGGCCCCACCACCGGCAGACCGACGGCCACGCCGGCGGGGACGGCCCGTGCCGCCTCGAGCAGCCACGTCGTCACGGCGCCTCCTCGAGGCTGGCGATCCGGCGGTCCTCCACGTCGTCCTGCACGGCGTCGTCCCGGGTGAGCACGTAGCTGCGGTAGGCGAGCGCGAGCAGCAGCGCGCTGACCGCGAAGGAGATGACGATCGCCGTCAGCGCGAACGCCTGCGGCAACGGGTCGACGACGCCCTCGGGCACGTCGCCGTCCGGGCCGACGAACGGGGCCTCGCCGGCCCGCCCGCCGGCCACCAGCAGCAGCAGGTTGGCGCCGTGCGTCAGCAGGGTCAGTCCGATCAGCACCCGCGTCAGCGACCGCTGCAGCAGCAGGAACGTCCCCGACGCGAAGAGGACGCCGATCACCAGCGCCATCACGACGCTGCCGCCGGTCGGGGCGAGGACCACCTCGCTCGCGAGCGTCACGGCGCCTCCTCGGCCTGCGCCGGCTCCGCCGCGAGGTCGCCCAGCGACGACTCCGGGCGCGCCCCGAGCGTCGTGAGCACCATCAGCACGATGCCGACGACGATGAGGAACACGCCGCTGTCGAACACGAGCACCGACGCCAGGGGCACGTAGCCGAGCACGGGCAGCTCGAGTGCCGTGTACCCGCTCTGCAGCACCTGCCCACCGGCCAGCCAGGGGGCCACGACGGCCGCCGCGGCGACCAGCAGGCCCGTCCCGAGCACCGCCTCGGGCCGGGCGCGCACGGCGCCGGGGGCGTACCGGCCGCCGGTCAGGTACCGCAGCACGAACGCGCAGCCGGCGACGAGGCCGCCGATGAAGCCTCCGCCGGGGGAGTTGTGCCCGGCGAAGAGGAAGAACAGGGCGGTCGCGAGCACCGCGTGGAACGTCAGCCGGACGCAGACCTCCAGCACCAGCGACCGGCGCAGGCCGGGTGCGCCCCTCATCGCACCGCCTCCTCGCGCTCGCGCCGCTCCTCGGCCGTCACGCGGGGGCGGCGCGCCGTCAGCACCAGCGCGGCGATCCCGAGCCCGGCGGTCAGGACGACGGTCACCTCGCCGAACGTGTCGAGGCCGCGGAAGTCCACCAGGATGATGTTGACGACGTTGTGCCCGTTCGCCTCCGGCTCCGCCCGGGCCAGGTGGTCGACCACGACGCTCTCGCGCGTCCGGGCGCTCGAGGCCACCAGCGTCGCCAGCGCCACGAACGCACCGACGGCCACGGCGACGCCGGCGCGCAGGGCCTGCGTGCGGCGGCGCACCGGCGCGGCGAACCGGCGCGGCAGCAGCCGCAGCACGAGCAGGAAGATGACGACGGACAGCGTCTCCACGAGGAACTGCGTCAGCGCGAGGTCGGGCCCGCCCTGCAGCACGTACAGCAGCGCGACGCCGTACCCGGCGGCGCCGAGCAGCAGGACGGCGGTCAGCCGGGCTCGTGCCTGGGCGGCGAGCAGCGCGGCCGACGCCACCAGGGCGCCGACGGCCAGCTGGGTGGGCACGTCGACGACCACGGTGCCGGACAGGTCGAGCGGCCCGCTGAGCAGCGCCGCCCCGGGCAGCGCGGCAGCGACCAGCACGATGACGCCCAGGTAGACCGGCAGCGAGCCGGTCTGCGTGCGGCCGGTGACGACGTCCGCGAGCCGGTCCGTGCGGGCGACGGACGCAGCGAAGCCGCGGTCGGCGTCCAGGGCGGCCGGGACGGCTGCGGCGAACCGGTCCTGGAGGTGCTCGACCGGGCGGCGAGCGGCGAACAGCGCGACACCGGCGGCCAGCGCGGTCAGCGACAGCGCCAGCTCCACGTTGAGCCCGTGCCAGAGCGCGTAGCCCACGTCCTGTGCGCCGGCGTAGGCGGACGACACCCCGGTGCCCAGGGGGTCCGCGAGCTGCGGGAGGACGCCGAGCCCGAGGCTGACCGCCGACAGCGCGGCAACCGGGCCCGTCATGCCGAGCGCGGGCGCCGGCACGTCGAGCGGCGGTGCGCCGTCCTTGGTGGCGAAGGCGCCCCACCAGTAGCGCAGTGAGTAGGCCAGCGTCAGCGCGCTGCCGGCCACCAGCCCGGCCATCGTCAGCCCGGCCAGGAGGTCGCCGCCCGCCAGGACCGCGGCGTACACCTCCTCCTTGGCGATGAACCCGAGCAGCAGCGGGACGCCGCCGAGCGACAGCGCCGCCGCTCCGGCCGCGGCGGCGAGCGCGGGCATCGACCGCCACAGGCCGCTGAGGTCCCGCAGGTCGCGGGCCCCGGCCTGGTGGTCGACCGCGCCGAGGCCGAGGAACAGCGCCGCCTTGGCAAAGCCGTGGGCGAGCAGCAGCGCGGTGACCGCGGCTCCCGACTCCGGGGTGCCCCAGCCGGCCACCACCATGAGGAACCCCAGCTGGCTGACCGTGGAGAACGCGAGCAGGCGCTTGAGGTCGTGCTGGCGCAGGGCCCGCCACCCGCCGAGCACCATCGTGGCCACCCCGAACGCCGCGAGGGTCGGCCGCCACCACGCCTCGGTCGTCGCGAACGCGGGCGACAGCCGCGCCACCAGGTAGATCCCGGCCTTGACCATCGCCGCGGCGTGCAGGTAGGCGCTCACCGGCGTCGGGGCGGCCATCGCCGCCGGGAGCCACGGGTGGAACGGCACCTGCGCCGACTTGGTCAGCGCGCCGACCAGCACCAGCGCGAGCGCCACCGGCACGGCGCCGCCGGTGGGCGGGTCGGCGACGATCTCGGAGATCCGCGTGGTGCCCGCGGCCTGGGCCACCACGATCAGCCCGACCAGCATGGCCAGGCCGCCGACGACGGTGACGAGCAGCGCCTGCATCGCGGCGCGCCGGGACTCCTCCTTCTCGTCCTGCAGCCCGACGAGCAGGTAGGAGGTGACCGTCGTCAGCTCCCAGAACACGTAGAGCAGCACGATGTCGTCGGCCAGCACGAGGCCGAACATCGCGCCGGCGAACGCGGTGAGGGTCCACACGAACCGCGTCAGCGTGGCGTCCCGGTGCGCGTACCACGCGGTGAACACGAAGATCGCGAAGCCGACGCCGCTGACCAGCACGAGCATCAGCAGGGACAGCGCGTCCAGCCGCAGGCTGACCGCGAGGTCCAGGCCCGGCACCCACGGGACCGAGGTGGTCAGGGCCTCGCCGGCCAGCACCTGCGGGGCGGCGGTGACCAGCAGGACGACGCCGGCCAGCGGGGCGAGTGCGGCCAGCAGGAAGACCTTCGGCCCCATCCGGCGCGCCAGCGCCGCGGTCGCCGCGGCCAGCGCAGCGTGCAGGACGAGGACGGCGAGCACGGGGCTCCCTTCACCGGAGATGGACGCACGACACCTGCTTGCCGACCAGTCTTCCCGGCGCTCCGGGAGGCCACCCTAGCGGCGCGTGTCAGTCCTGCGAGCCGGTGCCTCGGGCCATCCCCTGCGCGATGAGGTCCATCACGGTGGAGTCGGCGAGCGTGGTGACGTCGCCGACCTCGCGGTGCTCGGCGACGTCCCTGAGCAGCCGCCGCATGATCTTGCCGGAGCGGGTCTTCGGCAGCTCGCTGACCACCATGATCTGGCGGGGCTTGGCGATCGGGCCGATCTCCTGCGCGACGTGCTGCCGCAGCTCCTGGACGATCTGCTCGCCCCCGTCGCCCGCGGAGGAGCGCAGGATGACGAACGCGCACACCGCCTGCCCGGTGGTCTCGTCGCTCGCCCCGACCACGGCGGCCTCGGCGACCTTCGGGTGCGACACGAGCGCGGACTCGATCTCGGTGGTGGACAGGCGGTGGCCGGACACGTTCATCACGTCGTCCACGCGGCCGAGCAGCCAGATGTCGCCGTCGGCGTCCTTCTTCGCGCCGTCCCCGGCGAAGTACATGTTCTCGAACCGCGACCAGTAGGTCTCCTGGTACCGCTCCGGGTCGCCCCAGATCCCGCGCAGCATGCTCGGCCACGGCTCGGTCAGCACGAGGTAGCCGCCCCCGCCGTTCGGGACCGGCCGTCCGGTGTCGTCGACGACGTCCGCGCTGATGCCGGGCAGCGGCACCTGCGCCGAGCCCGGCTTGGCGGCCGTGACGCCCGGGAGCGGGCTGATCATGATGGCGCCGGTCTCGGTCTGCCACCAGGTGTCCACGACCGGGGTGCGGTCACCCCCGATGACGCGGCGGTACCAGACCCACGCCTCCGGGTTGATCGGCTCGCCGACGCTGCCGAGCAGGCGCAGACGCGACAGGTCGTGCCGGGCGGGGATGTCCTCGCCCCACTTCATGAACGTGCGGATCGCCGTCGGCGCCGTGTAGAGGATCGTCACGCCGTACTTCGCGCAGATCTCCCACCAGCGGCCCTGGTGCGGGGTGTCCGGCGTCCCCTCGTACATGACCTGCGTGGCGCCGTTCGCCATCGGGCCGTACACGACGTAGCTGTGCCCGGTCACCCACCCGACGTCCGCGGTGCACCAGTAGACGTCGCTGTCGGGCTCGAGGTCGAACACGACCCGGTGCGTGTACGCGCACTGCGTGAGGTAGCCGCCGGTGGTGTGGAGGATGCCCTTCGGCTTCCCGGTCGTGCCCGAGGTGTAGAGGATGAACAGCGGGTGCTCGCTGTCGACGGCGACCGGCTCGTGGGTCTGGGGCGCCGCCGCCAGCGCCTCGTGCCACCAGACGTCGCGCCCCTCGGTCCAGTCGACCTCCTGCTCGGTGCGCCGGACGACGAGCACCTTCTCCACCGACCGTGCCCCCTTGGCGAGCGCGGTGTCGACGGCCGGCTTGAGCGCCGACGGCTTGCCGCGGCGGTACCCGCCGTCCGCGGTGATGACGACGCGTGCCTCG
>JBMOMI010000106.1:0-9549 GCA_049325235.1 Actinomycetota bacterium
GAAACCCGGAGAAGCCGGCAGACCGGCAGCTCCAACACGCCCAAACCCCCCAGTCACGGGCCCGACCCCCAAAGCGGTTCCGCGGAACCGTTCCACCACGGCCGGGCGGTGGATCCGCTCTTAGAAGGGGACAGACAGCATCAGGCAAAGGCCGACCGACGGCGCAGCAGCGGCGAAAACGGCCATGTGACAAGGGAAGACCCCTTGCCTGCCGCGGGCGACCCGCGTGCAGCCCGCCGGAGCGGTCTGCGGCTCGGTCATCCGGTTGGACGCCGACGTGCTCTTCGCGTTCGACGAGGACGAGCTGGATGCCGAGGGCAGCGAGCTGGTCGACCGGGTCGCCGCCCTGCTCGTGGCCCTGGGGTCCCCGCCCGCCCGGGTGGAGGGCCACACCGACTCGGTCGGGCCGGCCGGCTACAACGAGACGCTGTCCGAGCGGCGCACCGAGTCGGTGCAGTCGGCGCTCGTCGCCGGCGGCGTCAGGGCCGACTCCCTTGCCGCCCAAGGCTTCGGTGAGACGCGTCCCTTGCACGCCGAAGTACGGGACGACGGCACCGACGACCCCGGCGCCCACAGGCTCAACCGGCGCGTGGAGATCGTCCTGCTGGACGCGTAGCGGGCGGCGCGGACGGGGGAGTCTCAGGCCCCCGGGTGCGAGGATGGCTATGAGAACAGGCCGAGCTCTCGGAGCAGCCCGTTGGCCGAAGCGATGATCGCTTGGGCGCTGTCGACTGCTTCGCTGGCCTCCTCGACCGTGGCGTCATCACCGGGTCGCTCGGGGTACTCCAGCTCGTTGCGCCGTCTGCGCAACGCGCCGAACCCGCGGAAACCCGGACCGAACTGCGCTCGGACGGCGCGCTCCACCGCATAGTGGCCGCCTTTCGTCGTGGGTCGAAGTCCCTGGTGGGCAAGCAGGCCGGTCAGCGCCTGACGGGCAGCGTCGTAGGCCAGAACGAAGGCGGAGTCCGGATCACGCTCGATCACAGACCGCGCTGTCTCCAGGGTGACGATCGCCTTGGCCAGCAAGCGCTCGCCGTTGGCGGCTTCGCCAGTCAGCTTCTGCAGGTCACCAGCCTGGACGAGCGCTTCAACGTCGGCCTCGCCGCGCGTCCAGCGGGCCATCAGGCATCCACCAGCTCGCCGGAGTCCACCACGGCAACGTAGGGCGACGCCTTGATCTGCGCGACCAGGGCGTCCGTCGGTTCGTCCCACTGCTTCGTTGAACGCACGACCGGATTGACCTCGATGCCGAGTCGAGCCTGCGCGCGATCCGCTGCTTCGTAGACGTCGGCGCGAGCTACCTTGCCCACCACCAGAACGTCGATGTCCTGAGGCGGGGGCCCTACCTCACCGGCATACCGCGCCGCCCATGACCCGAAGATGATCACCCTCCGGGCACCCGGTACGGCGAACTCCTCAGCCATGACAGCCCTTGGACCGAAGGTGACCTCCAGAAGCTGGGTCAAAGCGGAGGCCGCCGGGTGCTCGCCGTTGGCCCGCACAAGTCGGTTGCGGCCGAGGGTTCGGCTGGTGATGAGGCCGGCGTCATCGAGGCGGGCGACTTCTCGGTGCAAGGTGGACAGCGGCACGCCTAGCCGGCGCGCGAGGTCACTGACGCTGTACTCCTGGTCAGGATGCAGCAGCAGCCACATGAGGAGCTCTGCCTGGTGCTGCGACCGGAAGATGGGCAGCAGCGCCGGGGCATCGACACGCACAACTGAAAGATATCTCTCACTTATAGAGAGGGTCAACGGCCGCCCGCTCCGCCGTCATCGCCCGCACCTCGGCATAGCGCTCGCGCACGTGCTGGGCGCCGGGTTCGAAGCGGTAGCACCGCACGTCCCCGACGAGCCCCGGCCAGGACGGCGGCGCGTCGCCGCCGTCCAGCACCCAGGCGGCCTGCCGGGCTGCGCCGTCCGCGACGTACTCGCCGGGCGCCGGCACGTGCACGTCGAGCCCGAGCACGCCCGGCGCGATGCGCCGCACCGCCTCGGACTGCGCGCCTCCACCGACGAGCAGCACCCGCCGCGCCTGCACGCCGTTCCGGCGCAGCTCGTCGATGCCGTCCGCCAGCCCGCACAGCATCCCCTCCACCGCCGCCCGCGCCACGTTCGCCGGCGTCACGTTCCCGAGCCGCATCCCGTGCACCGCCCCGGTGGACGTCGGACGGTTGGGTGTCCGCTCGCCCTCCAGGTACGGGACCAGCACCAGGCCCTCGGCACCGGCGGGCGCGGACAGCGCGAGCCGCGCGAGCCGGACGTGGTCGACGTCCAGCATCCGGCACGCGGCGTCCAGCACCCGGGCGGCGTTGAGCGTGCACGCCAGCGGCAGGTAGCGGCCGGTCGCGTCGGCGAACCCGGCGACGAGCCCGCTCGCGTCGGACGTGGGCCGGTCGGTCACCGCCGACACGACCCCCGACGTGCCGATCGACACCACGACGTCGCCCGGTCCGGCGTTCAGGGCCAGCGCTGCGGCCGCGTTGTCACCGGCGCCCGGCCCCAGTGACGCGCCGGTCACGGTGGTCCCGACGGCCTCCTGCGGCGCGGCCACCCGCGGCACCACCGCGTCGTGCCCGAGCGCCGTCGTCAGCAGGTCCGGCCGGTAGCGCTCCTGAGCCGGTGACCAGTAGCCCGTGCCGGAGGCGTCGGACCGGTCGGTCACCAGCGCCGCCACGTCACGCGCGCCGGCCAGCCGCCACGTCAGCCAGTCGTGCGGCAGCGCCACCGCCGCCACTCGCGCGGCGCTCGCCGGCTCGGCCCGCGCCAGCCACCGCAGCTTGGTGACGGTGAACGACGCGACCGGCACCGACCCGACCGCGTCGGCCCACGCGCCAGGCCCGCCCAGCTCGACCACGAGGTCGTCACCGTCCGGCGCGGAGCGGGTGTCGTTCCACAGCAACGCTTTTCGGACGACGTCCCCGTTCTCGTCGAGGGCGACCATGCCGTGCTGCTGCCCGCCCACGGAGACCGCCCGGACGTCGTCCAGCCCACCGGCGTCGGCCACCGCCTGCCGCAGCGCCTCCCACCACGCCTGCGGGTCGACCTCGGCGCCGTCGGGGTGCGGCGCACGGCCCGAGCGCACGAGGGCTCCGGTGTCGGCGTCCCGGACGACGACCTTGCACGCCTGCGTGGAGGAGTCCACGCCCGCAACGAGTGGCATCGGGTCAGCGTGCCCCGGGCCAGGGTTGCAGCGCCAGCCGGCTCACAGGGCACGCCGGAGGCTCAGCAGCAACTCAGTCAGTCGAGGGCCGTCCTGCACGCAGGTCGCCCACAGCACCTCGGGATCCAGGTCGGACAGTGGCTGGTAGGCGAGTTTGTCTCGCATCCGCACCGGAGCTGACAACTCTGTGACTGCCGACGTGATTCCGCGGACACGAACGAGCTGCTTGACCTGGCTGCCAACGCTGACCCAGCACATGGCCAACGCGAGACGTCGGTCATGGGCCGCGTCGAAGGCGGCGCGTCCCTGTTGAACTAGGTTGTGAACCGTGCTCAGCGCCTCGAGTGCAGCGTCGAGCTCATGCTCGCCGGGCAGGTATCCGATCACGCTGCGCTGGGCGCTGTCACGGGCCGTCCGGCCGTTCTTGCTGCAGGGGCGGCGTCGGTGATGACGTTGAGTCGGGCACCGAGGATGCCTTCGGCTTCCAGCTCGAAGGCCGCGATATCGAGGTAGGTCCGACCTCGGTCGGCGTGCGCGACGATCCGGCCGGGCCCGGCGTGTCTGAAGTGCGACAATCCGTGGCGCTGACCGAGGACGGTCAGCAGCTCTGCGGACCGGTCGATCTGCTCCTCCGTGGCCGCCTGCATGGCTCGATGCTAGCCGCCGCGCATGTCCCAGCTTGACGTCACCGAGCCGTTCGTCTGGACTGACCGCCATGGCCCCAGCGGAAACCCTCCCTGACGCGGCCGCCACCCCCAGCCAGACCCGTCGTCGTGCCCGGGACGGCGTCGTCTTCCCGACCACCGGATGGGCCAGCGGCTTCACGCAGGTGAATCTCGTTGCGCTACCGAAGGACTGGGCCTACGACATGCTGCTGTTCGGCCAGCGCAACCCGCAGCCCGTGCCGCTCCTGGACGTCACCGACCCCGGGTCGAGGACGACGGCGCTCGCACCGGACGCCGACCTGGCGACCGACGTCCCGCGTTACCGGGTGTGGCAGGACGGCGAGCTCGTGGACGAGCCGACCGACGTGTCGCACGCGTGGCGCGACGACCTGGTGACGTTCCTCATCGGCTGCAGCTTCAGCTTCGAGGCCGCGCTGCTGGACGCCGGTGTGCCGCTGCGCCACCTCGAGCAGGGCCGCAACGTGTCGATGTACGTCACCGATGTCGCGTGCCGGCCTGCGGGACGGCTGTCCGGGCCACTGGTGGTGTCGATGCGACCGATCCCCGCCAGCCAGGTCGTCACCGCCGTCCAGGTCACGGCGCGGATGCCGCAGGTGCACGGCGCGCCGGTGCACGTCGGAGCGCCGGACGCGATCGGGATCGGTGACCTGGGAGCGCCCGACTTCGGCGACCCGGTGGACCTCCAGCCCGACGACGTCCCCGTGTTCTGGGCATGCGGGGTGACGCCGCAGGCGGCGCTGATGGCGTCCCGGCCGCCGTTCGCGATCACCCACGCACCCGGGCACATGCTGGTCACCGACGTGCCGGACGCCGCCTACCGGCTGACCTGACGTGACGCCCCGCGTGGCGCGGGCACCGGTACCCGCGATGTGATCAGCCAGTGTCTCGTCGGTGCGTCGCGGAAGGTCTGCGACCTCCCTCGAGCTCCCGCCGTCATGATCGACCTGGATTCCTTGACCGACGCGGGGGGCTGCGTGAGGGGCGTCGGCCGGTAGGGTTCGCCGAAACGGCGGGCGAGCGCAGCGCGGGCAAGTCAGGGGAGAGTCGATTGATCGTCGTCCACGGCACGTGGTCACCGGCGCCGCACGACCCCGGCACCCTCACGCTGTGGGCCGAGGACGCCGCCCGTCCCGCGGAACCGCCCCGCCGGCGCGGTCGGCCGCCGACCGTACGGGTCCACCCCTTCGCCCTGCCGTCGACCGACCTCGCCAAGACGCTCGACCTCGGCTCGCTGACGCGCGGTCAGTTCGAGCCCGGGACGACGGTGCTCGCCCTGCCGACGGCCGGACGGGGGCCCGGCGCCTCACCGGAGCTGGCACAAGCCCGCGCAGTCCGCACGCCCACCGCGGAGCCGGCCGAGGGCGACACGACAGTGCAGTGGCGCGTCCCCACGGTCGCCCTGGACGCCGACGCCGCGCTGGAGCTGCTGCGCTCCATGCCCGAGCCGGACCAGGGCCCGGACCCGGAGGTCCTCGCGGCCGCCGATCTGCGCGCACTCCGCCACGTCGCCGCCTTCGCCGTCGACCTGGCCCGGCGGGGGCGGGTGCTGCCGTCGGCGGACCTGGCCGGCACCGGGCTGGGGCGCGCGGCATGGCGGCCGATCGTCACCGGCGAGGACGCCGAGTGGCTGCGCACGGCGGTGGCCGGCATGCCGGCGTCCCTGGCGTGCGAGGTGTCGGCCGGCGACGGCCAGGGCACGCTCGCGGGACGCATCGCGGTCGCCGTCGACGCCTTGGTGGACGCCGCCGTCCGCGCCGCCGTCCCCCGACCCCGGCGCCGCCCCGCCGCAGCCAACCCCGCCTCCGCCTGGCGGGGGGCCCTCGCCGGCACCGAGAGGACCTTCCACGCCACCGCGACCCAGCTCGCCACCCTGCAGGCCGCCCTCGCCGACTGGCAGCGCGACGCCGTCCGTACCGGAGCGGTGCGCGCCTGCTTCCGGCTGGTCGAACCGGACGACACCGGCACCGACACGGACGCCAGCACCGACCACGGCTGGTCGGTGGAGTTCGGCCTCCAGCCGGTCGAGGAACCCAGCCTGGTGGTCGACGCCACCCGCGTGTGGCGAGGGCGCGGCGCCACGGCTCTCGCTCGGCACGTCGCCGATCCGCAGGAGACGCTGCTCGCCGAGCTGGGCCGCGCCGTCCGGCTCTATCCCGCGCTCGAGTCCGCCCTCCGCACCGCGCGACCGGCGTCCCTGGCGCTCGACACCGCCGGCGCGCATGCCTTCCTCACCGACGCCGCGCCTCTGCTCGTCGCCTCCGGTTTCGGCGTGATCCTCCCCGGCTGGTGGACCCGGCCGTCCCGCCGCCTCGGTGCCCGACTGAGGGCGTCGACGCCGAGCCAGCCCGGCGCCGGCACCACGAACGGCGCGGCCATCGGCCAGGAGGGTCTGGTCGAGTTCGACTGGCAGCTCGCGGTCGGGGACGAGGCGCTGACGGACGAGGAGGTCGCCGGCCTCCTCGAGGCGCACCAGCCGCTCGTCCGGGTGCGTGGCCAGTGGATGCAGGTGGACGCCGACCGGCTGGCCCGGGCCCGCAGCTTCCTGTCACGGCGCGGCCGGCGCAGCGGCACGATGACGGTCGGCGAGGTGCTGCACGCCCTCGGCTCCCCCGACGACGGGCCGGGCGGGCTCCCGGTGGTCGGCGTCGAGGCCGACGGGTGGCTCGGCGACCTGCTCTCCGGCGAGGCAGAGCGCCGGCTGGAGCCGGTCCCCGCGCCGGACGGCTTCGCCGGCACGCTGCGGCCCTACCAGCAGCGGGGATTGTCGTGGCTGGCATTCCTGGAGTCGGTCGGCCTCGGCGGGCTGCTCGCCGACGACATGGGCCTGGGCAAGACCGTCCAGCTGCTCGCGCTCGTCGCGCGGGACGCCGCGCAGCCGGAGACGCCGCCCACGCTGCTGGTGTGCCCGATGTCCGTGGTGGGCAACTGGCAGCGCGAGGCCGCCCGCTTCACCCCCGGCGTCCGGGTGCACGTGCACCACGGCGCGGAACGCCCACGCGGCAAGGCGTTCGAGGCGGCGGTGACCGAGTCGGACCTCGTCATTACCACGTACTCGCTGCTGGCCCGCGACGCCGCCGCGCTGCGCAAGGTCACCTGGCACCGCGTACTCCTCGACGAGGCACAGGCGATCAAGAACGCGGCGACGAAGGCTGCCGTGGCGGCGCGCGCTGTCCCGGCGCAGCGCCGGATCGCGGTGACCGGCACGCCGGTGGAGAACCGGCTCGCGGACCTGTGGTCGCTCATGGAGTTCGCAAACCCGGGTCTGCTCGGCAAGCCTGCGGAGTTCAAGGAGCGGTTCGCCGTCCCGGTGGAACGCCACGGCGACCCGGACGCCGCGGCCCGGCTGCGCGCCCTCACCCAGCCGTTCGTCCTGCGCCGCGTCAAGACGGACCGGTCGATCATCAGCGACCTGCCGGAGAAGGTCGAGATGGACGTCGTCTGCTCCCTGACCCGCGAGCAGGCCGCCCTGTACCAGGCGGTGGTCGACGACATGCTCGACAAGATCGCGAAGACCTCGGGCATCGAGCGCCGAGGCCTGGTGCTGGCGACGATGACCAGGCTCAAGCAGGTCTGCAACCATCCGGCCCACTTCCTCGGCGACGGCAGCCGGCTCGCTGGCCGTTCCGGCAAGCTGGCGAGGCTCGAGGAGGTCCTCGACGAGGTGCTGTCGTCCGGGGAGAAGGCGCTGCTGTTCACGCAGTACGCCGAGTTCGGCGACATGCTGCAGACCCACCTGTCCGCCCGGTTCGGCCGCGAGGTGGCGTTCCTGCACGGTGGCGTGAGCAAGGCCGCCCGGGACGCGATGGTGACTCGGTTCCAGGACGGCGGCCGCGCCGGCCCGCCGCTGATGGTGCTGTCGCTCAAGGCCGGTGGCACGGGGCTGACGCTGACGGCGGCGAACCACGTCGTCCACGTGGACCGGTGGTGGAACCCGGCGGTGGAGGACCAGGCCACCGACCGCGCGTTCCGGATCGGGCAGACCAGGGCCGTGCAGGTGCGCAAGCTGCTGTGCGCCGGGACGCTGGAGGAGAAGATCGCCGAGATGATCGCCGGCAAGCGCGAGCTCGCCCAGTCCGTCGTCGGCACCGGCGAGGCGTGGCTGACCGAGCTGTCGACCGCACAGCTGCGCGAGCTGTTCACCCTCGAGGCCGGGTCGGTGGTCGAGTGAGCCCGTCGAGGTGGTCCGGGTTCCCGCCGCCGGCGGCACCCCGCCCGGTGGAGGGCGGCGTCGTGGCCCGCAGCGCCCGTGGCCGGATCGGCGAGCAGTGGTGGTCCCGGCGGTTCGTCGAGGTGCTGGAGTCGTTCGCGCTGGGGTCACGGCTGACCCGCGGCCGCAGTTACGCCCGCAAGGGCCAGGTGGTCTCCCTGGACGTCGGGCCCGGCGAGGTCCGCGCCACGGTCCAGGGCACCCGCCGCACGCCGTACACGGTGAGCATCGAGCTGGCGCCGTTCCCCGAACTCGTCTGGGCGAAGCTCGAGGTCGCTCTGGCCGAGCAGGCGATCCACAGCGCGCGGCTGCTCGCCGGCGAGATGCCGGCCGACCTGGAGGACGTACTCGCCGCCGCAGGCGCACCGCTGTTCCCGGAGCGGGCGAGCGACCTGACGATGACGTGCTCGTGCCCCGACGTGGCGGTGCCCTGCAAGCACATTGCCGCCACGTTCTACCTGCTCGCGGAGAGCTTCGACGAGGACCCGTTCCGCATCCTGGCCTGGCGCGGTCGGCAGCGGGAGCCGCTGCTGGCGCGGTTGCGCGAGCTGCGCGGTGACCGGCCGGCCGACCCGGCGAACACCGGCGTCCCGGCAGAGCCACCGTCCGCACTGGGTGCGGCCCGGGCCCTGGACGAGGTCAGCGTGGCGCCGCGGGAAGAGGCCTTCTGGGAGGGCGCCGAGCCACCGAGCCTGCCGTCGCACCCCGACCTGCCGGTGGATCTGCTGCTGCGCCAGTTGCCTCCGCCGAGCCGCGTCCTCGGCGGCCCCGCGCTGGGCGAGCACCTTCGTGGGCTCTACCGCGCCCTCGCCGGCGAGACGGCCGCGAACAGGTCCGCCGGCTCGTAGACGGTCACCCCGGCCACGTCGCATCCAAGACCTGCTGATGCGACCAGCGGGGTCTCGCTGGTGGCGCCCGGCAGCTGGCTGCGGTGCTGGACGAGACGCGTTAGGTCGCGGTCGTCGAACGGAGCCCGTTCGAGCCACTTGATGGACCCCACAGCCAGGATCCTCGTGGCCACCGTGCTCGGTCGGCGACGACGACGTCGATCTCGGGGGCGTTGGTCCCGGGTCCAGTAACCGCCCACAACGCCGCCCGCGCCGCTGTCCAGACGCAGCTCAGCAGGTGCGAGGCGGTCGGGCGCCTCGCCGCCGGTGACCTGCAGCGGCGTCGTTGAAGCCACCTTCTGGGTGGTTAGCGTACGCAAGGATGAGGATCGCCTTGCCGGGCCTTGCGTCCTCCCCGGTGCGCACCATGGTGAGCAGCGCGCCCAGCCGGCGGAGCAGCCGCCCCGCGAAGCAGACGACGAAGGCCCCGCCCGGAGGGGGACCCGGGCGGGGCCTGCGCTGCCGAAGACGTCAGAACAACGTCTCAGCCCTTCAGTCGCCGACCTTCTCGGCGGCGGCGACGGTGGCCTGCTGCGCGGCCTCGGCGGCCTTCTCCACCGACGTGGCGGCAGCCTTGGTGGCCGTGGTGGTGGCGGCGGCGCGCTTGCGG
>JBMOMI010000107.1:0-9508 GCA_049325235.1 Actinomycetota bacterium
GGACGTCATGTGTCACACTGTAACACGTGACCGGACCGATGCACTGGGCCCGCTGGGGAGACCCCGAACGCGCCCGACCGCTGCCGCCCGCCGCCGCCGCCCTCGTCGACGCCGCGTTCGGCGTCCGGGAGCAGCCAACCGTCCCGCTCGAGCACGTGCGGCTGCCCGAGCCCGCCCTCGCCGCGGCCCGGCTGGAGGAGCTGCGCGCCCTCCTCGGCGCCGAGCACGTCCTGACCGACCACGACAGCCGCGTGCGCCGGACCCGGGGCCGGTCCACGCCCGACCTGCTGCGGATGCGCGCCGGCGACGCGGCGGACGCGCCGGACGCCGTGCTGCGGCCGGCCGGTCACGACGAGGTCCAGGCGGTGCTGGAGTGGTGCTCCCGCCGCCGCGTCGCCGTGGTCCCGTTCGGAGGCGGGACGTCCGTCGTCGGCGGCCTCGTGGCCCGGCGGAAGGGCTTCGCCGGCGTCGTCGCCCTCGACCTCGGCCGGCTGCGGCGCCTCCTCCGCCTCGACCCGACCTCGCGCGTCGCGGAGCTCGAGGCCGGGCTGCTCGGCCCCCAGGCGGAGGCCCTGCTGGCCGAGCACGGGATGACGCTCGGGCACGTGCCGCAGTCGTTCGAGTACGCCAGCATCGGAGGGTTCGCGGCGACGCGGTCCAGCGGGCAGGCGTCCTCGGGCTTCGGCCGCTTCGACGCGCTCGTCGTCGGGCTGCGCGTCGCCACCCCGCTCGGCACGCTGGAGCTGGGGCGCGCCCCGGCAAGCGCCGCCGGCCCGGACCTGCGCCAGCTGGTGCTCGGCTCCGAGGGCGCGTTCGGGGTGATCACGTCGGTGAGCGTCCGGGTCCGGCCGGTGCCCGAGACCCGCGTCTACGAGGGATGGCGGTTCGACTCGTTCACCGCCGGCGTGGACGCGGCCCGGGCGCTGGCGCAGTCGCGGCAGGCGCCGACCGTGCTGCGGCTGTCCGACGAGGCCGAGACCGCGGTCAACCTGGCGGACCCGGGCGCGGTGGGTGCCGGGAGCCCGGGGGGCTGCCTGCTCGTCGCCGGCTTCGAGGGCGCCGCCGCGGACGCCGAGGCGTCCCGGGCCGCGGCCTCGGCGCTGCTGGGGGCGGCCGGCGGACAGCCGCTCGGGGAGGAGGCCGGAGCGGCGTGGGCGCGGGGGCGCTTCGACGGGCCCTACCTGCGGGACAGCCTGCTCGACGCCGGCGTGCTCGTCGAGACGCTGGAGACCGCGACCTTCTGGTCCGGCCTGCCGGAGCTGTACCGGCGGGTCCGGGCGGCGCTCGAGGAGGCGCTGGCGGCGCAGGGGACCCCGCCGCTCGTGCTGTGCCACGTCTCGCACGTGTACGAGACCGGGGCGTCGCTGTACTTCACGGTGGCCGCGCGCCAGGCCGCGGACCCGGTCGCCCAGTGGCACGCGGCCAAGGCGGCCGCCTCCGAGGCCATCCTCGCCGCCGGCGGGACGATCACCCACCACCACGGCGTGGGGCGCGACCACCTGCCGTGGTTCGCGCGAGAGGTCGGGCCGGTCGGCGTGGAGGTGCTGCGGGCCGTCAAGGCCCGCATCGACCCGGCGGGCGTGCTCAACCCCGGGGTGCTCGTGCCGTGACCCGATCGTTCGCCTTCCTCGTCAACCCGGCCGCCGACGGGGGAGCCGGGCCCCGGGCGGTGGTGCCCGTCGCCCGTCTGCTGCGCGACGCGGGCGCCGACGTGGACGTCACGTACAGCCCGGGCCCCGAGGCCGGCCGCGCGCTCGCGGCCGAGGCCGTCGGCCGCGGGGCCGTGGTCGTCGCCTGCGGCGGGGACGGGATGGTCGCCTCGCTCGCCGGCGCGGTCGTCGAGGCGGGTGGCGTGCTCGGGATCGTCCCGACCGGGCGAGGCAACGACTTCGCCCGGATGCTCGGCATCGGCGGTGGGCCGGCCGGGGTCGCGGCGACCCTGCTGGGCGCCGAGCCGCGCGCCGTGGACGTGATCGACGTCGACGGTCGCGTGGTCGTGGGCAGCGTCTACGCCGGGGTCGACTCCCTCGCGTCCGCGTTCGTCGACCGGGCCCACCGGCTGCCGCGGCCGGTGCAGTACCCGTACGCTGCCGTGCGGGCGGTCGTCGCGTTCCGGCCACTGGCCTACGAGGTCGTCGTGGACGGCGTCCCGCACCGCTTCGAGGCAGAGACCGTCGTCGTCGCCAACTCCGGCTACTACGGCTCGGGGATGCGCATCGCCCCCGGCGCGGCCGTCGACGACGGTGCGCTGGACGTCGTCGTGATCGGTGCGATGGCCCGCCGCCGGCTGATCCGGAACCTGCCGCGGCTCTACGACGGCACCCACGTCAGGCTGTCGGAGGTCACCGTCCTGCGCGGACGCGAGATCCGGGTCGCCGCGGCGGCCTCGGTGCCGGCCTACGGGGACGGCGAGCGGCTGGGGGAGCTGCCGGTCGTGGCCCGGGTGCGTCCCGGGGCACTGCGCCTGCTGGCCTGATCGGCTCACCGGGCCCGTGGCGGCTCAGCGTAGGACGTCGACGACCCGGGCCAGGCTCGACCCGATGCCCCAGCGCTCGGCGAGCTCCACGAGCGCCGCGGGGTCCGCGGGCTGCCCGGGGACGGCGCCGTCGACCTCCGGCAGGTCGGCGTCCCGCAGCACCCGGACGACGGCCGGAGCCGCCGCCAGGTACTCACGCGCGGCGTCCAGCCGCGCGCGCTGCGCCTTCGTCAGCCCCGGGTCGACGGCGTCCAGGGCGGCCAGGACGCCGGCCAGGTCGCCGTAGCGCGCCAGCAGGGCGGTCGCCGTCTTCTCCCCGATCCCGGGGACGCCGGGCAGCCCGTCGCTGGGGTCGCCGCGCAGGACGGCGAGGTCGGCATACGCGTCCCCGTGCGCGATCCCGTACCGCTCCCGCAGCCGGGCCTCGTCGACCACCTCGACGTCCCGCACGCCGCGGCCGGTGTACAGCACGCGGATGCCGGCAGCGTCGTCCACCAGCTGGAACAGGTCCCGGTCGCCGGTGACGACGTCCACCGTGGCACCCCGGGTGGCGGCTCGGGTGGCGAGCGTCCCGATGACGTCGTCCGCCTCGCAGCCGGAGGCCCCGACCCGGGCGATGCCGAGCGCCGCCAACGCCTCGACGATGACCGGCACCTGCGGGGTCAGCGCGTCGGGCACCTCCTCGAGGTCCGGGCCGCCGGGCACCTCGCGGGCCACCCGGTGAGCCTTGTACGACGGGATCGCCTCCACCCGCCAGCGTGGCCGCCAGTCGTCGTCCCAGCAGGCCACGAGGTGGCTCGGCCGGTGCCGGCCGACCAGCGTCGCGACCATGTCGAGGAACCCACGGACGGCGTTCACCGGGGTGCCGTCGGGGGCGGTGATGGACGACGGGACCCCGAAGAAGGCCCGGAAGTACAGGCTCGCGGCGTCCAGCAGCATGAGGCGGTCGGTCACGGCGGCGATCCTGCCAGCCGGTGCGACGGGCGGGCTCGCCTACAGTGAGCGCGTGACCACCGTCGACCGTGAGCTGCCCACCGAGGAGGCGCGGGACCTGCTCGCGCTGGTCCGCGAGATCGCCGCGGAGGAGCTGGCCCCTCGCGCGGCCGAGGCCGAGCGGCGCGGGGAGTTCCCCCGCGAGGTCTTCCGCACGCTGGGCAAGGCCGGGCTGCTCTCCCTGTCGTACCCCGAGGAGCTCGGCGGCGGCGCGCAGCCGTACACCGTCTACCTGCAGGTGCTCGAGGAGCTCGCGGCGGCCTGGGGGACCGTCGCACTCGGGGTCAGCGTGCACACCCTCGCCTGCTACCCGCTGGCCCAGTTCGGTACGCGGGAGCAGCAGGAGCGCTGGCTGCCGGACATGCTCGGTGGCGACCAGCTGGGCGGGTACTGCCTGTCCGAGCCGTCTTCGGGATCGGATGCCGCCGCGCTGCGGACTCGCGCCGTGCGCGACGGCGACGCCTACGTCGTCGACGGCACGAAGGCCTGGATCACGCACGGCGGTGTCGCCGACTTCTACTCGCTCTTCGCGCGCACCGGCGGGGAGGGGGCGAAGGGGATCTCGTGCCTCCTGGTGGACGGCGCCACGCCCGGCGTCGAGGGCGCGCCGCCGGAGAAGAAGATGGGGTTCACCGGCTCGCGCACCTCGCAGGTGGTCTTCTCCGGCACCCGGGTGGACGCCGACCGGCTGATCGGGCAGGAGGGACAGGGCTTCTCGATCGCCCTGTCCGCGCTGGACTCCGGCCGGCTCGGCATCGCGGCCTGCGCCGTCGGCATCGCCCAGGCGGCGCTGGACGTCGCGGTCGGCTACGCCAAGGACCGGCGCCAGTTCGGCCAGCGCATCATCGACTTCCAGGGGCTGTCGTTCATGCTCGCCGATGCGGCCACCGCGGTGGAGGCGGCCCGCTCCCTGTACCTGTCCGCCGCACGGCGGCGCGACGCCGGGCTGCCGTTCACGCGCGAGGCGGCGATGACCAAGCTCTTCGCGACCGACACCTGCATGAGGGTGACGACCGACGCCGTCCAGGTGCTGGGGGGCGCCGGCTACGTCGCGGACTGGCCGGTCGAGCGGTACTTCCGGGAGGCCAAGGTGCTGCAGATCGTCGAGGGCACCAACCAGGTGCAGCGCCTGGTCATCGGCCGGCACCTCGCGCGTTAGCCTCTCCGCCGTGGAGGAGACCGACCGGGAGATCGTGCGCCTGCTCGCCCGGGACGGCCGGATGAGCTACACCGACCTGGCCAAGGCGACCGGGCTGTCCACCTCCGCCGTCCACCAGCGGGTGCGGCGCCTGGAGGAGCGCGGCGTGATCCGCGGCTACACCGCCGTCGTGGACGCCGAGGCCGTCGGGCTGCCGCTCACCGCGTTCATCTCGGTGACGCCGTTCGACCCCTCGGCGCCGGACGACGTCCCCGACCGGCTCGCGCACCTGGCGGAGATCGAGGCGTGCCACTCGGTCGCCGGGGAGGAGTCGTACATCCTCAAGGTGCGCGTGGCGACGCCCGGCGACCTGGAGGAGCTGCTGTCGCGGGTGCGCGCCGCCGCGAACGTCTCGACGCGGACCAGCGTCGTGCTGTCGACGCCGTACGAGGCGCGGCCTCCGGCGGTCTGAGTCTGCGCGCCCCGACTGGGCGGCGTTGCTCCAGTCCGCGATTGGTACAGGGTGGCCCTGCACCAGACCTACTGGTGCGGGGCCACCCTGTACCGACGCCGCAGGCGCGGGTCAGGCGTGCACGGCGTGCGACGCGCGCTCCTCCTCGTGCTGGAGGTGCTGCGCCGCCGCGACCCCGCGGGACGCCGCCGCCTGCTCCAGCGCGGCCTCGTGCGCGGCGCTGGAGTCGCCGTGCTGGCGCCACCAGGCCTGGCCGGCCTCGGGCAGCGTGTAGATCGGGTCGTAGTAGACGTACTCGCGGGACAGCGCGTCGGCGTCGGCGCTCTCGATCGACGTCCGGTAGTTCTTCGTCCAGTACGAGATGCCGCGCTCGGTGTCGTACGTGTGCACCTGGTGCACCCACCGCTTGCCGACGAAGGGGACGTCGCACACGATCCGCGGCGTCGCGAAGCCCGGCAGGTAGCCCATGATCGAGTGCTGCAGGTGCTGCGCCTCGGCCAGCGACAGCCGCCAGTGCTCGCTGAACGGGATCATGTCGCACATGTAGAAGTAGTACGGCGTGATCGACGCCTCGTCCTGCAGCGCGAACGCCAGGTCGAGCAGGGCCTCGGTGGAGTCGTTGACCCCCCGCAGCAGCACGCCCTGGTTCCGGACGTCCCTCACCCCGGCGTCCAGCATCGCCCGGGCGGCGCGCGCGACGGCCGGCGTGACCGACGGCGCGGCGTTGACGTGGGTGTGGATCGCCAGGGACACCCCGCGGGCCCGCGCCACCTGCGCCACGCGCGCCACGCCCTCGACGACGTCCTCGGCCAGCCAGTGCTGCGGCAGACCCATGAGGGCCTTCGTCGCGAGCCGGATGTCCCGGATGTTCTCGACCTCGAGCAGCCGCATGAGGAACGCCTCGAGGTTCTTCCACGGCATGTTCGCGACGTCCCCGCCGGACACCACGACGTCCCGCACCTGCGGCGAGCGGCGCAGGTACGCCAGCATCGCCTCGTACCGGTCCAGCGGCTTGAGGTCGAACTTCAGCTTGGGCACCTGCGGCGTGGAGTTGCCGACGAGGTCCATCCGCGTGCAGTGGCCGCAGTACTGCGGGCACGTCGGCAGCAGCTCGGCGAGCACCTTGGTCGGGTAGCGGTGCGTCAGCCCCTCCGCCACCCACATGTCGTGCTCGTGCAGCGAGTCGCGCGTGGCGAACGGGTGGCTCGGCCAGTCGGTGCGCCGGTCGGAGAACACCGGCAGCATGTACCGCCGTACCGGGTCGGCGTAGAACGCCTCGGTGAACGCCTCACCGGCGGCCGGCATCGCGCCGTCGTCCCACACGCCGGTCGCCGACACCATCGTGTTGAGCATCTGCGGGGGGACGAGCATCGACATCGTCGCCCGCTCGGCCTGGTCACGCTCCAGGTCGGCGTAGAACGCGTCGGTCAGCAGGTCGCCCATCAGCGCGTGCAGCTGCTTGACGTTCTTGACGCAGTTGGCGCGCTGCCACTGCACGCTGTCCCACTGCTCGCGGGTCACCTCGCGCCAGCCGGGGAACCGGGTCCAGTCCGGCTCCACCAGCTCCCGGCGGCGGTACACGTAGGGCTGCGGCAGTCTGGTGTCGGTCGTCGTGCTCACACCTGGCAGGATAGCCGCAAGTCTTCCGGCGTCTACACTCACGGGCCGGAAATCTTCCCGAAGGAGGTCCGTGTGGCGCAGCGTCCGCCGTCGTCCCCGATCGGTCTGCACCGGGTCCTGGAGCCCGCCGGGGTGCTGCCCCAGGCGGCCGCCCGTCTCGATCCGTCGCCCGAGCTGTGGCCCGACGAGGTCCGCATCGCCGTCGAGACCCTCAACCTGGACGCCGCGAGCTTCCGCCAGCTGAGCACCGCCGCCGGGGGCGACGGGGACGCCGTGCGCCGCGCGGTCCTGGAGATCGTCGCCGAGCGCGGCAAGATGCAGAACCCGGTCACCGGCTCCGGCGGCATGCTCATCGGCACCGTGGAGGAGGTCGGGCCGGAATCGCCGCTCGGGCTGTCCGTGGGCGACCGGGTCGCCACGCTCGTCTCGCTGTCGCTGACGCCGCTGCGCATCACCGACGGGCTGCGCCGCTGGGACGGCGCGGGCGAGCAGGTCCCGGCGCAGGGGACGGCGATCCTGTTCGCCCGCTCGATCGCCGCCGTCCTGCCCGACGACCTGGACCCGGCGCTGTCGCTGATGGTGATGGACGTCTGCGGAGCCCCGGCGCTGGTCCGCCGCGTCGTGGACCAGCACCGAAGGCTGCGGGGCGGCGCGCCGACGGTCGCCGTCGTGGGCGGGGCCGGGAAGTCCGGCTCGTTGTCGCTGGCGGCCGCGCGCGACGCGGGCGCGGCCGCCACCGTCGGGGTGGTCCCGGTCGAGGCCGAGGCCGCCTCGCTGCGCGCGGCCGGTCTGGCCGACTCCGTCGTCCTCGCCGACGCCCGGGACCCGGTGGCCCTGGCCGACGCAGTCACCGGGGCGCTCGGCCGCCCGGCCGACGTCACGGTCGTCTGCGTCGAGGTGCCCGGCTGCGAGCACGGCGCGATCCTGTCCACCGCCGACGGCGGGACGGTCGTCTTCTTCTCCATGGCCACCTCGTTCAGCGCCGCCGCGCTCGGTGCGGAGGGCCTGGCAGCCGACGTGACCATGCTCGTCGGGAACGGCTACGTGCCTGGTCACGCCGCGTACGCGCTCGACCTGCTGCGCCGCACCGAGGGCGTGCGCGCCCTGTTCAGCGAGAGGCTCACCGCCCGGGCACACTGACGCGGGTGCCCACCACCTTGTACCGCGGCGGGTCGGTCTACACACCGGCCGACCCGTTCGCCACCGCGATGGTCGTCGACGGCGGGGTCGTCGCCTGGGTCGGTTCCGACGAGGCCGCGCAGTCGCACTCCGACGGCGTCGACGAGGTCGTCGACCTGGAGGGCCGGCTCGTCACGCCGGCGTTCGTCGACGCGCACGTGCACGTCACCGAGACCGGCCTGCTGCTCACCGGCGTGGACCTCTCCACCACCTCGAGCCTCGGCGCGGCCCTGGACGCCGTGGCCGCCGCCGCGGCCGCCCGGCCCGGAGAGCCGGTGCTCGGTCACGGCTGGGACGAGCGGCTGTGGCCCGAGCAGCGCCCACCGACCCGCGCCGAGCTGGACCGGGCGGCCGCCGGCGCCGTGGTGTACCTGTCGCGCGTCGACGTCCACTCGGCCGTGGTGTCCACCCGGCTGGCCGAGCGCGGCGACCTGGCCGCGCTGCCCGGCTGGGACGACGCCGGGCGCGTCGAACGGGACGCCCACCACGCCGCCCGCGACCTCACGCGGGCCCTGGACGACGCGCACCGGCGCTCCGTGCAGGAGCGGGCGCTGCGGGCGGCGGCCGCTGCGGGGATCGGGTGCGTGCACGAGTGCGCCGCCCCGCACGTCGGGTCGCCGGCGGACCTGTCCTCGTTGCTCGCGCTGGCCGCTGAACCGGGCGCCGGGCTGCCGACCGTGCTCGCCTACTGGGGCGGCCTGGCCACCGACGCCGATGACGCGCGCCGCGTCGTCCGGTCGCTCGGCGAGGACGTCGCCCCGCACGTGCTCGGTCTGGCCGGTGACCTGTGCGTGGACGGGTCCGTCGGGTCCAGGACGGCGGCGTTCCGCGAGCCGTACGCCGACGCCGCGGACGCGGGCCTGCCGGCCGACCACCGCGGGTGCCTGTACCTGGACGCCGCGCAGGTCCGCGACCACGTGATCGCGTGCACGCGCGCCGGCCTGCAGGCGGGGTTCCACGTCATCGGGGACGCCGCGGTCGACGTCGTCCTGGAGGGGTTCGCCGGCGCTGCCCGGGTCGTGGGCGACGCGGCGCTGCGGGCGGCGCGGCACCGGCTCGAGCACCTCGAGACCGTCGACGACGCCGCCGTCACGGCCCTGGCCGCGTACGGGCTCACCGCCAGCGTCCAGCCCGCGTTCGAGGCCCTCTGGGGCGGCAGGTCCGGCATGTACGCCGAGCGCCTCGGGCCCGGGCGGGGTGCCCGGCTCAACCGGTTCGGCGCGCTGGCCGCCGCGGGCGTGCCGTTGGCCCTCGGGTCGGACACGCCGGTGACCCCGTTCGACCCGTGGTCGGCGGTGCGGGCCTGCGCGTTCCACTCCGACCCCGACGAGCGGATCTCGGCCCGCGCGGCATTCCTCGCCCACACGCGGGGCGGCTGGCGGGCGGCCCGGCGGGACGACGCCGGCGTGCTCGCGCTCGGCGCGCCGGCCACGTTCGCCGTCTGGGACGCCGCCGAGCTCGTCGTCCAGGCCCCGGACGACCGCGTGCAGGCCTGGAGCACCGACCCCCGGTCCGGCACGCCGGGGCTGCCGGACCTGACCCCCGGGATCCCGCTGCCGCGGTGCCTGCGCACCGTCGTCGACGGGCGCGTCGTCCACGACGCCCTCGCCTGAGCGGCGGCTGCTCGCCC
>JBMOMI010000108.1:0-9329 GCA_049325235.1 Actinomycetota bacterium
GACGAGCACCGCCCACAGGAGGAACCACCACACGAGGGACGACCCTAACGGCCCCACGTGTCCGGAGCGCGAACACCGCAATAACCAGGGTTGTTGCCGTCAGCGGGGCCCCACAGCGGCAAGAAGCCTGGTTATTGCGGGGAGTCAGACGAGGCGGTAGCGCAGCTGCGCGCCGGCGGCGGCCGCGGCGACGAGGTCGGAGCGGCCCAGCCAGATCGCGAAGTCGAGCAGGTCGTCGTAGTCCAGCGCCGGGCCGCGGTGCTGCTCGAGGGCCTCGGCGGGCACCTGCCACGGCTCGGCGACGACGCCGCCGGAGCGCAGTAGGCGCACGACCTCGGCGTCCGCGGGCTTGCGCACCTCGGTGGCGCACTCGGTGCAGTGGAAGGCGTAGTAGGACCAGTCGGCCACGGTGCACACGACCAGCCGCACCTGGGGCGGGGTGAGCTCCACGTCGCCGCAGCTCGGGCACGACGCCTTGATCCTGGTCACCGGTCCACCTCCTCCCAGCTGACGTCCCAGCTGACTGCCGACCTCATCGGCAGGCCGAAGGCAGCCCTTGAGGGATCAGCGGTAGGCGTCCAACCCGGCCCGGGCGGCGGCCGCGACCTCGGCGGCCAGCTCGGGCGGCTCGACGACCCGGGCCTGACCGCCCAGGCGCAGCGCGAGCCGCCGCACCAGGCCCGTGTCGGCGGCGCGCAGCCCGACCCCCAGCCGGCCCCCGGGCAGCTCCTCGACCCGCTCGGCCGGGTAGTAGTCGACCACCCACCGCGCCGCCGGCTCGAGCTCGAGCGTGACCAGCACGTCTCCCGGCGCGGGCCGGAACAGTGCGTCGTCCAGGTCGCGCCCGACCGCCTGCGGCGGCGGGGTGCCGTCCACGTCGAGCACGGTCGCCTCCTGGACGCGGTCGAGCCGGAACAGCCGGACGTCCTCGACCCGGTGGCACCACGCCTCGAGGTACCAGCGCCCGTCGAGCGACACCAGCCGCATCGGGTCGACGTCCCGCTCGGTCGTCTCGTCGCGGGCGGGCACGAGGTAGCGCAGGTGCAGCCGCCGCCGGCGGCGCAGGGCGTCCCGGGCCGCGGCCAGCGCCTCCTCGGCGTCCCCGGACTCCAGCTCGACGCGCACCGCACCGGCCGACGCAGTGGCGTCTCCGGCGGCGGCGGTCAGCTTGGCCAGGGCGCCGTCGAGCGCCTCGCGGTCCGCCGGGCCGGGCACCTCGGCGAGCGTGCGCAGGCCGACGAGCAGGGCCATCGCCTCGTCGATCCCCAGCCGCAGCGGACGCGCGATCGCGTCGGCGTTGGCCAGGTAGACGTGCCCGGACTCCCAGTCCGCCTCGATGAGGTCGTCGGGCATGTGCCCCGGCGTGCCGCAGACGAACAGCAGCTCCAGGTCGGCCACGAGCTCGTCCTCGGTGATGTCGAAGTGCCGCGCCGCCTCGGCGAGCGGCACCCCCTGCCGCGCCAGCAGGTACGGGACCATCGCCAGCAGCCGCGACAGCCGGTCGGCGGCCCCGGAGCTCATGCGGCGCCCCCGTGCGCGGCCAGCGCCCCCTCCAGTCGCCGCACGACCGAGGCCCGGACGTCGTCCGGCTCGAGCACGACGGCCCCGGGCCCGGCCCACAGCACCTCGTCGGCGAGCTCCTCGGGGTCGGTGAACGGCACCGTGACCTCGACCGGTCCGGCGTCCCGCACCCCGGCGCGCAGCCGCAGCGCCTGCCCGACGCCGTCCGCCAGCGCGATCCTGGCCGTCCGCGGAGGCTGGTCGGCCACCGTGCCGGACACCATCGCCCGCGCGTCGAGGTCGGCCGGGACGTCGTAGGCCCCGGGCTCGCCGACCCGGGTGACCCGGCCCTCGACGCGCGAGAGCCGGAAGACCCGCGCCTCGCCGCGGTCGCGGTCGTGGCCGACGAGGTACCAGTGGCCGTGCCACGACGTGATCTGCCACGGTTCGACGTGGCGGACGGCGACCTCGCCGGTGCGGGCGGTGCGGTAGGGGAAGCGGACCGGCGCGCGGTCGCGGGTCGCGGCGTAGAGCGGCGCGAACGCCGGTTCGCTGGTGCGCACCCGCGGTTCGACGCCGACCAGCGAGGAGGCGTCGGGCTCCACGCCGAGCGCCTTGAGCTTGGTGAGCGCCCGGGCGGCCGGGCCGGCGAGCGTGGCCTGCTGCCAGACGCGGGAGGCGATGCCGAGCACGGCGAGCTCGGCCGGCGTGAACTCGATCTCGGGCAGGGCGTACGCGTCGCGGTCGATCCGGTAGCCCTGCTCGTCCCCGAACCACGCGGACTCGCCGCCGGTGACCAGCGGGACGCCCAGCTCGCGCAGCTCTTCCTTGTCCCGCTCGAACATCCGGTCGAAGGCCTCGGTGGACTCGCACTCGTCGTACTGGGGCACCGCGGCGCGGATCTGCTCCTTGGTCAGCCAGCGCCGCGTCGAGAGCAAGGCGATCACCAGGTTGAGCAGGCGCTCGGTGCGTCGTGCGGTCATCGCCAGGCACGCTACCCGAGGTAGCGTCGCGGCCCGTGGAACGCGCAGCCGAGCAGTCCGTCGTCCGCTGGCGCAGCGGCACCGTGGTCGCCCACCGGCGCCGCTGGGCCGGGGCCGTCGAGCTGGATGCGTCGGTGGACGGCGACACCGTCCGGGCCCTGGCCTACCCGGCCCTGGTCGGCCTCCCCCAGCCCGGGGACCGCGTGCTGCTCAACACCACCGCCCTGGCCCGCGGGCTGGGCACCGGCGGCTTCGCGATGGTGGTGGCGCTGCCGGACCGGCTCCCCGACGACCCGCCGCCCGGCCCGGGGCACCTCGTCAAGGCCCGGTACACGCCGCTGCAGGCGATGGTGCTCGGCGTCGACGAGCAGGAGTCCGAGCACCACGCGGCGATGGCGTCCGCCGACGACCTCGACGGGATGCCGGTGGTGGTGGCGGACCTGCACTCGGCGCTGCCGGCGGTGCTCGCGGGCGTGCGGGCGGTGGACGCCGGCCTGCGCGTGGCGTACGTGATGACGGACGGCGGCGCGCTGCCCGCCTGGTTCTCGCGCACCGTGGCCGGGCTGCGGGACGCCGGCTGGCTGGCCGGCTGCGTCACGGTCGGGCAGGCGTTCGGCGGCGACCTGGAGGCGGTGACGCTGCACACCGGCCTGCTGGCGGCCCGCACGGTGCTGGGCGCTGACTTCGCCGTCGTGGCGCAGGGACCGGGCAACCTGGGCAGCGGGACGCGCTGGGGCTTCTCCGGTGTGGCCGCCGGCGAGGCGGTGAACGCCGTCGCGGTGCTCGGCGGGCGGCCGGTGGCCGCGCTGCGGGTGTCCGGGGCCGATCCGCGAGAGCGGCACCGGGGCGTGTCCCACCACTCGCTCACCGCCTACGGCCGGGTCGCGCTCGCGGCGTGCGAGGTCGTCGTCCCGGACCTGGACGGCGAGCTCGGGGCCCGGGTGCGCCGGCAGGCGGCGGACCTCGGCGCGCCGGTCGGCCGGCACCGGCTGGTCGACGTCCCGGTGGACGGGCTGCGGGAGGCCCTGGACGGCGTCCGGCCCGCGACCGGCGTCCGGCTGTCGACCATGGGCCGCGGGCTGGACGAGGACCCGGCCGCGTTCCTGGCCTCGGCCGCCGCCGGCCGCCACGCCGCCGCCCTCCCGCGGTGATCAGCGGACGTCGACGAGGTCCACCACGAAGATCAGCGTCTCTCCCGGGGCGATCGCCGAGCCGGCGCCGCGGTCGCCGTAGGCCAGCTGCGGCGGGATCACGAGCCGCCGGCGGCCACCGACCCGCATGCCGGCGATGCCGCGGTCCCAGCCGGGGATGACCTGGCCGACGCCGAGACGGAACTGCAGCGGCTGGCCGCGGTTCCAGGAGGCGTCGAACTCCTCGCCGGTGGAGAACGCCACGCCGACGTAGTGGGCGAGGACCGTGTCGCCGGCGGACGCCTCGGCGCCGTCGCCGACGATCTCGTCGACCACCTCGAGGTCGGCCGGCGGCTCCCCGCCCGGGAAGTCGATCTCGGGCCTGGTGCGGTCGGTCATGCGGCTCTCCTCCGGGTCAGTAGGCGTCGAGGATGTCGACGACGAAGACGAGGGTGTCCGTGCCCTCGATACCCGCGCTCGGCTGGCCCTCGGTGCCGTACCCCTGCGCGGGCGGGATGACGAGCAGCACCTGGCTGCCGACCGGCTGGCCGACGAGCCCGGCGTCCCAGCCCGGGATGACCTGGCCGACGCCGATCGGGAACTGCGCCGTGCGGCCGTTCTGCCACGTGGAGTCGAAGACCTCGCCGCCGGGCCAGGTGACGCCGGTGTACTGGACGGTGATCCGCTGGCCCTGCTCCACGACCGGCCCGGCACCGGTGACGAGCGGCTGGACGATCAGCTCGGCCGGCGCCGCCCCCTCCGGGAGCGTGATGGTGGGCGCGCCGTCCTCGGCGAGCGTGACGGTGGGCAGGCCCGCCGGCGGCTGGACCGGTGTGCCTTGGGCGCGGGTGGGGACGACCTTGGCGTCGAGGACGTCGAGCACCACCAGCGCCGGGCCGGACTTGTCGTCCGCGGCGGGCACGCCGATCAGCACCCGGCTGCCGACGGCGGCACCGAGGAGGTTGTCGAAGAGCTCCTTGCTGATCTGGCCCGGGTCCATCGGGAAGCCGATCGGCTTGTCGGACTCCCAGCTGCTCTCCAGCTCCTCGCCGCTGCCGCCGTCGAAGGTCACCAGCTGGGCGCGCACCTGCTGACCCTCCTCGACCGGTGCGCCGTCGCCTTCGACGATCACCCGGCGGCCGGGCTCGTCGAGTGTCAGGGGGGACTCGAACTCCACCGTCGGCTTGCTGCCCAGCTCCCCGGTGACCGTGACGTCGTCCAGGGACGTCGACGCGGCCACGGCCTCGGACGTGGCGGCCGTCGGTTCGGAGTCCGTGCCCGCGCACGCGGCGAGCAGCAGCACGAGCGGCACGAGGACCAGGGACGTCAGTCGGCGCACGGGAGACCTTCGCAGACGGGGGTCGGGATCATTCCGGGGAGGACGAAGCACCCTAACGCGGGGTCCCCCCGGCAGGGTCGGGCGGGGGCCCTCACATGCCGGCGATGAGCCGCTCGACCCGCTCGTCGACGTGCTTGAACGGGTCCTTGCACAGCACCGTGCGCTGGGCCTGGTCGTTGAGCTTGAGGTGCACCCAGTCGACGGTGAAGTCGCGTCGCCGCTCCTGGGCCCGGCGGACGAAGTCGCCGCGCAGCTTCGCCCGCGTCGTCTGGGGCGGCACCGCGGTGGCCTCGAACACCTCGATGTCGCTGCTGACCCGGTCCACGAGCCCCTTGGCGGCGAGCAGGTAGTACAGGCCGCGGCGGCGGGAGATGTCGTGGTAGGCGAGGTCGAGCCGGGCGATCCGCGGGCTCGACAGCGGCAGGCCGTGCCGGCTCATGTACCGCTCCACCAGCCGGTGCTTGATCACCCAGTCCAGCTCGCGGTCGACCAGCCCGAGGTCGCCGTCCCGGACCGCGCGCAGCCCGCGCTCCCACAGGTCGAGCACCCGCTTGGTCGTCGGTGAGTGGTGCCCGTCGGCGTCCAGGAACGCCTTGGCCCGCTCCAGGTACTCCTCCTGGATGTCGAGGGCGCTGGCCTCGCGTCCGTTCGCCAGCCGGACCGGGCGGCGCCCGGTGAGGTCGTAGCTGATCTCCCGGATCGCCCGGATCGGGTTCTCCAGGGACAGGTCGCGGATCCCGAAGCCGGCCTCGACCATGCGCAGCACGATGTCCGCGGCGCCGACCTTGAGCAGGGTCGTCGTCTCGGACATGTTGGAGTCGCCGACGATCACGTGCAGGCGGCGGTATCGCTCGGCGTCGGCGTGGGGCTCGTCCCGGGTGTTGATGATCGGGCGCGACCGCGTGGTGGCGCTGGAGACCCCCTCCCAGATGTGGTCGGCCCGCTGCGACAGGCAGAACACGGCGCCACGCGGGGTCTGCAGCACCTTGCCCGCACCGACCAGGACCTGCCGGGTGACGAGGAACGGGATCAGGACGTCGGACAGGCGGCCGAACTCGCCGTGCCGGCCGATGAGGTAGTTCTCGTGGCAGCCGTAGGAGTTGCCGGCGCTGTCGGTGTTGTTCTTGAACAGGAACACCTCGCCGTCGATGCCCTCCTCGGCGAGGCGCCGCTCGGCGTCCACCATGAGGCCCTCGAGGATGCGCTCCCCGGCCCGGTCGTGGACGACGAGCTGCCGGACGTCGTCGCACTCGGGCGTGGCGTACTCGGGGTGGGAGCCCACGTCGAGGTAGAGCCGGGCGCCGTTGCGCAGGAAGACGTTGCTCGACCGGCCCCAGGACACGACCTTGCGGAACAGGTACCGGGCGACCTCGTCGGCGGACAGCCGGCGGTGCCCCTCGGCGGCGCACGTCACCCCGAACTCGGTCTCGAGCCCGAAGATGCGCCGGTCCATGTCCTCACAGTACGTGCCCCGGGGCGTCGGTGACGGAAGGGCGCCCCAGTCCGTCAGTGCGGTGCGTCGTCCGGCAGGCCGGTGTGCCCGCCGGGGGCGGAGCCGGCCGTCCCGTCGTCGCCCCGTGGGACGTCGGAGGTCGGGTCCTCCGGGGACAGCAGCCGCTGCAGCAGCGGCCCGGAGATCCGGCGGAAGGCCCGGCGCGGCCGCTGCCGGTCGAGGACGGCGACCTCGAGCTGGTCGGGAGGCAGCTCGCGCGGGGCTCCCCCGCCGGGATCCGCCGCGAGGGCCTGCACGGCCAGCCGCAGGGCGGCGGCGAGGTCGAGGCCGGGCTGCCAGCGCTCCCGGAGGCCCGGCAGGATCTGCTCGGCCTGGCCGCCCATCACCACGACGCCGCGCTCGTCGGCGACCGACCCGTCGTACGTGAGGCGGTAGATCTGGTCGGCGTCCGGCTCGGAACCGACCTCGGCGACGACGATCTCCACCTCCAACGGCTTGGACTCGGTGGTGAAGACGGTGCCGAGCGTCTGGGCGTACGCGTTGGCCAGGCCGCGGGCGGTGACGTCGGTGCGGTCGTAGGAGTAGCCGCGCAGGTCGGCGTAGCGGACACCCGCCACGCGCAGGTTCTCGAACTCGTTGTACTTGCCGACCGCGGCGAACGCGATGCGGTCGTAGATCTCGCTGATCTTGTGCAGCGCCCGGGAGGGGTTCTCGGCGAGGAAGGCGATGCCGCCGGAGTACTGCAGGACGACGACGGACCGGCCGCGCGCGATGCCCTTGCGCGCGTAGTCGGCCCGGTCCTTCATCAGCTGCTCGGGCGAGACGTAGAACGGCATGGTCATCGCTGGGCACCCCCACTGCCGGCCGAGGTGCCGGCGCCGTGGGTCTCGCCGCGGCGGCCGGCGACCACCTGCTCGACGAGCTCACCGAGCCGGGTGTCGTCCCAGCGCGCGTAGCCGTCGGCGGTCACGGTGGCGACCATCGGCCAGATCCGGCGGTTCATGTCCGGCCCGCCGGTGGCCGAGTCGTCGTCGGCGGCGTCGTAGAGCGCCTCGAGCGCCACGCGGACGGCGCCCGCTTCGTCCACGTCGGGCCGCCAGAGCTTCTTCAGGGCGCCGCGCGCGAAGACCGACCCGGACCCGACGCTGTGGTGGTCCTTCTCCTCGTAGCGGCCGCCGGTGACGTCGTAGGAGAAGATCCGCCCCGCGCCGCGGTCGAGGTCGTAGCCGGCGAACAGCGGCACCACGGCCAGGCCCTGCATGGCCAGCCCGAGGTTGCCGCGGATCATCGTCGCCAGCCGGTTCGCCTTGCCGTCGAGGCTGAGCAGCGCCCCCTCGATCTTCTCGTAGTGCTCCAGCTCGACCTGGAACAGCCGCACGAGCTCCACGGCGACACCGGCGGTGCCGGCGATGCCGACGCACGAGTAGGCGTCGGCCGGGAACACCTTCTCGATCTCCCGGTTCGCGATGTAGTTGCCCATCGTGGCGCGCCGGTCACCGGCCATCACGACGCCGTCGGGGAAGGTCAGCGCGACGATCGTGGTGCCGTGCGGGGTCTCCGGGACGACGCCGGCCGGCAGGGCGCGGCGGCCGGGCAGCAGCTCCGGGGAGTGTGTGGCGAGGAACTCGGTGAACGACGACGAGCCCGGCGTCGTGAACGCGGACGGGAGGCGTCCGGTGGAGGTCGGGTCAGCGGTCACGCGCCGACCCTACTGACCGGCCGGAGTGCTCGCGTGACGGGTGGCGGACGGCGGGAACGGCAGCAGCTCGCGCAGCCGCTGCTCGACGGCGGACTCCAGCGGGCGGAACCAGTGCAGGTACTCGGCAGCGGCGCGGACGCGCTCGACGTCGTCGCCGAACTGGCCGAGGCCGCCGTTGCAGTTGAAGCAGAGGACGCCGCGGACGCGGCCGGTGGCGTGGTCGTGGTCGACGTGGGGCTTGTCGCCGAGGTCGCGGGCGCAGATGAGGCACCGGCCGCCCTGCCGGTCGACGAGGGCCGCCACCTCGGCGGCCGAGAGCCCGTACCGGCGGACGAGGTGGTAGTGGCGGGTACTGCCGTGCAGTCGTTCTCGGTTCTTGCGGCCCCGAACGTTGTGGCAGGGTTTGCAGTACCCACCGCGACCGTCGGGTGCACTCCTGTTGCGAGGGAATTCGTCGACGGGCTTGAATGCGGAGCAGTCGGGACACCACTTCTGGCCCTCGGGAGCCTGGCGTCTCGCCTTGAGCGTTCGTCCCTGGCGCTCAGCTCTGGCAACGTTGTACCGGCGGTGACGTGCCCGATAACAGGTGCGGCAATAGGGAGCACAGCCGTCGGGGCTCGCGGCGCGCGACGGGAATTCGTCGATCGGCTTGTCGGCACCACAGTCTCGGCACCGTTTCAAGATCATTCTCCCCCCTTCTGTATATATGTCCGTACAAATTCCTCGGCATTGGCCTCCAGCGTCTCGTCGATCTCGTCGAGGATCGCGTCGACGTCGTCGTCCCTCGTCTGCGTGCTCGGCGCGGCGGGCGCGGGCGGCGCCTCGTCCGGCTCGCCACCCTCGCGGCGCGTGGGACGCTTCTGCTCCTGACCGGCCATCAGTGCCTCCTCAAGGGTCGAGCCTCCTCGTGGGTCGACGTCCTGCACCAATCCTAGGCAGCAGCACCGACAGCGGGCGGGTTTGCCGGGCGGGCTCACCCGGCTAGCTGCCCCGCAGGGCCTCGACGAGCTCGGCCGCGGTGGAGCACCGGTCGAGCAGCTCGCCGACGTGCTCGCGGGTGCCGCGGCGGGGCTCCAGCGTCGGCACCCGCTGCAGCGCCCCGCGGCCCGGGATGTCGAAGATCACCGAGTCCCAGCTGGCGGCGGCGACGTGCTCACCGAAACGAGCGAGACACTCGCCGCGGAAGAAGGCGCGGGTGTCCTCCGGCGGGGCGGCGACCGCCGCC
>JBMOMI010000109.1:0-9156 GCA_049325235.1 Actinomycetota bacterium
ACCTGGTCGGCCACGGCACGACGTCCGACGCCGACACGATCCGCGACACGGCGGTCGCACAGCCGCTGATCGTCGCGAGCGGGCTCGTCTCGCTGCTGGCGCTGTTCCCGCACCCGTCGGACGCCTTCGCGTCGGTGGCCGGCGGCGCCGGCCACTCGGTGGGTGAGATCACCGCCGCCGCCGCGGCCGGCGTGATGAGCGCCGAGCAGGCGATGGTCTTCGTCCGCGAGCGCGGCAAGGCGATGGCCGCCGCGAGCGCGGTCACCCCGACCGGCATGAGCGCCGTCCTCGGCGGGGACCCCGACGAGGTCCTGGCCGTCCTCGACAAGCACGGGCTGACCCCGGCGAACATGAACGGCGCCGGCCAGGTGGTCGCCGCCGGCACCCTCGAGCAGCTGGCCGCGCTCGAGGCCGACCCGCCGGCGAAGGCCCGGGTGATCCCGCTGCAGGTGGCCGGCGCCTTCCACACCGAGCACATGGCGCCGGCGGTGCAGACCCTCGCCGGGTACGCCCGCGCGATCTCCACGCACGACCCCCGGACGCTGCTGCTGAGCAACCGCGACGGCACCGTCGTCCACGACGGCCGGGAGGTGCTGAACCGGCTGGTCACCCAGGTCAGCAGCCCGGTGCGCTGGGACCTGTGCCAGCAGACGTTCGCCGAGCTCGGGGTCACCGCGATGATCGAGATCCCGCCCGCGGGCACGCTGGCCGGGCTGGCCAAGCGCGCCCTGCCGGGCGTCGAGGTGCTGGCGCTGAAGTCGCCGGACGACCTGGACGCGGCCCGCGACCTCGTCGAGCGGCACGGCCGGCGCAGCGAGATCGCCACCTCGCCGACGTGGCGGCTCGTCGTCGCGCCGGCCAAGGGCACCGTGTCGATCCTGGACGCCGCCGCCCCCGGCGAGGAGGTCGCCGAGGGCGCAGTCGTCGCCCGCGTCGACGGCCTCCGCGACGGTCACGACGTGCGCGCCCCCCACGGCGGCACCGTCGTCGAGTGGCTCGTCGAGAACGGCGACCCGGTGCGCCCGGGCCAGCCCCTCCTCCGCCTCCACCCCACCGGGAGCCCGTCATGAGCACACCGTCCCTGCAGGCCCCCCGGGGCGCCGAGCACGCCCGCATCCTCGGGGTCGGCGGCTACCGCCCGGAGCGCGTCGTCACCAACGAGGAGATCTGCCAGCTGATCGACTCCAGCGACGAGTGGATCCGCGAACGGTCCGGCATCGTCACGCGCCGGTGGGCCGCGAAGGACGAGTCGGTCACCGACATGGCCGAGGCCGCCTCCCGCGACGCCCTGGCGAGCGCCGGGCTGACCGGCGGCGACATCGACGCGGTGATCGTCGCCACCGTGACGCACCCGTACCAGACCCCGTCCGCGGCGTCGCTGCTCACCCACCGGCTCGGGACGCCGGGCGCGGCGGGCTTCGACATCTCCGCGGCGTGCGCCGGCTTCTGCCACGGGGTCGCGCTGGCGAACGACATGGTCCGCGGCGGGACGGCGCGCCACGTGCTCGTCGTCGGCGTGGAGAAGCTGTCCGACTTCACCGACCCGCACGACCGGTCGACCGCGTTCATCTTCGGCGACGGCGCCGGCGCCGTCGTGGTCGGGCCGTCGGACACCCCGGGCATCGGCCCGACCGTGTGGGGCTCGGACGGCGAGCAGTGGGACGTCATCTCCCAGAAGCACTCCTGGATCGACGTCCGTGACCACACCACAGAGTGGCCGGCGCTGCGGATGGCCGGCCAGCAGGTGTTCCGCTGGGCGGTCTGGCAGATGGCGCCCGTGGCCCGCAAGGCCCTGGACGCCGCGGGCGTGGCCGCCGAGGACCTCGGCGCGTTCATCCCGCACCAGGCGAACATGCGGATCATCGACGCGATGATCAAGCAGCTGCGGCTGCCGGAGCGCGTGCCGGTCGCCCGCGACATCGCCGAGACCGGCAACACCTCCGCCGCCTCGATCCCGCTGGCGATGGAGCGCATGCTGCGTGAGGGGCAGGCCGCCTCCGGCGACCTGGCCCTGCTCATCGGCTTCGGCGCCGGGCTGGCGTACGCCGCCCAGGTCGTCGTCCTGCCGTAGCCCCGCGAACGCCCGCCGCGTCGGCGGGAGCACGACCCAACCACCACCTACAGGTAAGGAGCCGCACCGACATGGCGCAGAGCGAGCAGGAGATCCTCGAAGGCATCGCCGAGCTGGTCAACGAGGAGACCGGCCTGCCGAAGGAGTCCGTCGAGATGGACAAGTCCTTCACCGACGACCTCGACATCGACTCCCTCTCGATGACCTCGATCGTCGTGCAGGCCGAGGAGAAGTTCGACGTCAAGATCCCGGACGAGGACACCAAGAACCTGCGCACCGTGCGGGACGTCGTCAACTACATCCAGCAGGCACAGGGCTGACGCGCACCCCTTCCCGCTCCGGCGTCGGCGGTGACCCCGCGGACGCCGGAGCCCCCCACCCGCAGTCCCCCACACCTGGAGGCAGTCGTCCATGACCGGTCAGCGCACCGTCGTCGTCACCGGCCTGGGTGCCACCACCCCGCTGGGCGGCGACGTCCCCAGCACCTGGGAGGCGGCCCTCGCCGGCCGTTCCGGCGCCCGAACCCTCACCGAGGAGTGGGTGGAGCGGCACCAGCTCCCGGTCACGTTCGCGTGCCCGCTCGCGGTGCCGTCGACCGACGTCCTGCCGCGGCACGAGTCCAAGCGGCTCGACCCGTCCGGCCAGCACGCGCTGGTCGCCGCCCGCGAGGCGTGGGCGGACGCCGGCACCCCGGAGGTGGACGGCGAGCGGCTGGCGGCCGTGGTCGCGTCCGGCATCGGCGGGGTCTGGACGCTGCTCAGCGCCTACGACGTGCTCAAGGAGCGCGGCCCGCGCCGGGTGCTGCCGCTCACCGTGCCGATGCTGATGCCGAACGGCCCGGCCGCCGCGGTGGGCCTCGAGCTCGGCGCCAAGGCCGGCGTGCACACCCCGGTGTCGGCGTGCGCCTCCGGTGCGGAGGCGATGGCCTACGGGCTGCAGATGATCCGCGACGGTCGCGCCGACGTCGTCGTCGCCGGTGGCACCGAGGCGGCGATCCACCCGCTGCCGATCGCCGGGTTCGCCGCGATGCAGGCGCTGTCCACGCGCAACGACTCACCCGAGACGGCGTCCCGCCCCTACGACACCCACCGCGACGGGTTCGTCCTCGGCGAGGGCGCCGCGATCGTCGTCCTGGAGTCCGAGGAGCACGCGCGCGCCCGCGGCGCCCGCATCTACGCCGAGCTGGTCTCGGCCGGCCTGACGTCGGACGCCCACCACATCGCCGCGCCGGAGCCCGAGGGCCTCGGGGCCGCGCGGGCCGTCCGGGCGGCGCTCGAGTCGGGGGGGCTGCGGCCCTCGGACGTCGTGCACGTCAACGCGCACGCGACGTCCACGCCGGTCGGCGACGTCGCCGAGGCGAAGAGCCTGCGCGCGTCACTGGGGGACGCGCTGCCGGGCGTCGCGGTGTCGTCCACCAAGTCCATGACCGGCCACCTGCTGGGGGCCGCCGGTGCGCTCGAGGGCGTGTTCAGCGTGCTCGCGCTGCACCACCGGACCGCGCCGCCGACCATCAACGTCGACGACCTCGACCCCGAGATCGACCTCGACGTCGTCCGCAAGGACCCGCGCCCGCTGGGCGAGGGCATCGCGCTCAACAACTCCTTCGGGTTCGGCGGCCACAACGTCGCGCTGGCCTTCCGGAGCATGGCGTGACGGCCCCCGCCGGGCAGGCGACGGAGGTCGACCCGCGCGACCCGCTGCTGCGGCTGGAGGCCCTCTTCGACGAGGGCACCGTCGAGCTGATCACCGAACGGGACGACTCCGGCATGCTCGCCGCCGTCGGCTCCGTCGACGGCACGCCCGCCGCGGCGTTCGCCTCCGACGCCACCATCCAGGGCGGCGCGATGGGCGTCGACGGGTGCCGGGTCATCCTCGCTGCGTACGAGCGGGCGCTCGCGGACGGCATCCCGGTGATCGGGCTGTGGCACTCCGGCGGCGCGCGGCTGCGTGAGGGCGTGGTGTCCCTGCACGCCGTCGGCGAGGTGTTCGCGATCATGACGCGGGCCTCGGGCCGGATCCCGCAGATCTCCGTGGTCATCGGGGCGGCCGCCGGCGGCGCCGCCTACGGGCCGGCGCTGACCGACATCGTGATCCTCGGCCCCGAGGGACGGGTCTTCGTGACCGGCCCGGACGTCGTCCGGTCGGTCACCGGTGAGCACGTCGACGCGCTGCGGCTCGGCGGCCCGGAGCCGCACGGACGGCGCTCCGGCGTCGTCCACGTGGTCACCGACACCACCGAGGCCGCGTACGCGGAGGCCCGCAAGCTGGCCTTCCTGCTGGGCAGCCAGGGCGAGATGGACGTCGAGGCGGTCGCCGACCGCGACCTGGCCGCCCACCTGCCGGAGTCCGCCAAGCGCGCCTACGACGTCCACCCGCTGGTCGACGACCTGCTGGACTCCCCGGTCGGGGAGGGCGCGATCGAGCTGCACCCGAAGTGGGCGCCGAACATCGTCACCGCGCTCGGCCGGCTCGGCGGCCGGACCGTCGGCGTGATCGCGAACAACCCGCTGCGGCTCGGCGGCTGCCTGGACTCGGCCTCGGCCGAGAAGGCGGCGCGGTTCGTGCGGATGTGCGACGCGTTCGGCGTCCCGCTGGTCGTGCTCGTGGACGTGCCCGGCTACCTGCCGGGCGTCGGCCAGGAGTGGGACGGCGTGGTGCGGCGGGGCGCGAAGCTGCTGCACGCGTTCGCCGAGGCGGTCGTGCCGCGCGTGACGCTGGTGACCCGCAAGACGTACGGCGGCGCGTACATCGCGATGAACTCGCGGTCGCTCGGCGCGACGCGCGTGTTCGCCTGGCCGGAGGCCGAGGTGGCGGTCATGGGCGCGGTCGCGGCGGTGCGGATCCTGCACCGGCGCAAGCTCGCCGCTGTCCCGGAGGACGCGCGGGCGGCCGTCGAGGCCGAGCTCGCCGCCGAGCACGAGGTGCTGTCCGGCGGCCTGGCCCGCGCGGTCGAGATCGGGGTCGTCGACGAGATCGTCTCGCCGCAGCAGACCCGCTCGGCCCTGGCCCGCGCCATCGCCGCGGCCCCCGCGCGGCGCGGCCAGCACGGCAACATCCCCCTCTAACCCCCACGGCGCAATAACCAGGGTTGTTGCCGTTCTCGACCGGCGTGTCGCGGCAACAACCCTGGTTATTGCGCTGTCGGGCGGCTACCCGACGCGGTGCAGCCACCGCACCGGAGCGCCGTCGCCGGCGTACCGGAAGGGCTCGAGCTCGTCGTCCCACGCCCGCCCGAGCGCCAGGTCGAGCTCCTCGCGCAGGCGCTGCGGGTCGGCCACGTGCTCCATCGCGGCGCGGATCCGGTCCTCGGGGACCATGACGTTGCCGTGCACGTCGGTGACGGCGTGGAAGATGCCGAGCTCGGGGGTGTGGCTCCAGCGCGCGCCGTCGGCGCCGGCGGTGGGCTCCTCGGTCACCTCGTAGCGCAGGTGCGCCCACCCCCGCAGGGACGACGTCAGCCTCGCCCCCGTGCCCTGCGGCGCCTGCCACGACAGCTCGGCGCGGAACAGCCCCGGCGCTGCCGGCTGCTCGGTCCAGTCGAGTGCGACGCGCACGCCGAGGACGCCGCCGGCGGCCCACTCGACGTGCGGGCACAGCGCCCGCGGCGCGGAGTGCACGAACAGGACGCCGCGCGTGATCGCACCGGACATACCGACCTCCCTGGTGTTGGCGCGAGGTTGCGTCTTCCCCTACGAACCTCCGCCGACCACGGGAGTGGCCCAGCGACGTGCGGCGTCTGCCGCGACGCATTCTGCCCCATCGGCCCCAGGTTTCACCAGCCTGACGCCCACGGTGAAGTTCCTCGTCGTTCCTGCCGATGCCTGCCCTGACGCACCAGACCCCAGGAGTGAGCGCGCTGTGAACGACTTCGAGCGGTTGATGGCCGAGGCGTACGACCAGGCAGTGGTGACCGAGGTCATCCGGCCGGCGGCGATCGTGCCCGAGGAGGCGGCCCGGTCCGTCCTCGTCGAGCTGGCGCTGCGCGACGTGCAGAACGGCGGCGTGTGGCAGTCCGAGCCGAACCTGTGGAGCCGCTACGACCGCCCGTGGCACGGCGCCAACAACCCCGCCGGCGCCGAGCTGATCGGCACCATCCAGGTCGCGTACGGCACGCCCACCAAGTACGAGATCACCATCTACCGCGTGACCGTGACCCGGTTCGGCACCGAGAACGGCTGGAACGTCGAGTCCCTCACCGACGAGGCACTCGGGTTCGGCGGCCTGACCCTGGCCAGCTGTCCGCGCGCCACGCTCGCGGCGCCGCCCAAGCCCTTCCGCTTCTGACCGCTGCGCCGGCGGGGCGGCGGTGCAACGATGGCCGACGTGGGACGCCCGCACCACCGCCCGGCGCTGCTGAGCAGTGAGGTCCTGGAGGAGCTCCAGGGCGGCTCCGGCGACCCCGCGCTGCGCGAGGAGGCGGCTCACACGACGGCGCGCCTCCTCGTCGAAGGGGCCCGGGACGAGCGGGACGCCGACGTGGCCGCGCGGATCGTGCGCCTCGCCGACGAGTACGGCCTGGAGCCGCTGGCCGACCTGTGGTCGGACTCCCCGGCGGACTCCCTGCCGGGCGCCCTGTGGCGCCTCTACGCGCTGCGGCAGTGGGTGCACGCCGACCCGCAGGCGGCGGCGCGCCAGTTCGCCGAGGGACGCCGCCGGGCTCCCGTGCTGCACGCGGTCGCCGGCGTCGCCGACCCCCCCGGACCGGACCAGGTGCGCGAGCTCGTGGACGCCGTCCTGTCCGGTGTGGCGCGCGGGGACGTCGCCACGACGTTCGAGCGGGCGGCCGCCTTCGCCCGGGTGGTCGCGGTGGGGCGTGCCCACCTGGCCGGCGAGACGGTAGGGGCCACCGCGCTCGGGGACGCCGGACGCGAGGGCAGCGACCTGACGATGTCCGCCGCGCGGCTGGTGCGCACTGCCGAGCAGCTGGAATCGGCCGCGCGCCGGCACCGGGAACGCCCGGACGGCTGACCCCCGTTCGCGGGAAGAACCGCCCCGGCGCGCCGCGTTAGGGTGGGTCGTGCGCCGGGCCGCGGTAGCCCCGGGCTCCACTTATAGCCGCTGCGAGCGGCCACGCGCCGAGAGGCGCTCCCGGCCCGGCGCACCATCACCTCGACACGTACCGGGCGACCCGCACGGACGCCGTCACGTCCACCGGACCGTCGACCTCGCCGCGCGCTCCGTGCCAGGCGCTCGGCCCCATCGCGACCAGGTCGGCGACCGCGTCCGGCGGCAGGTGCAGGCGTGCCCGGACCCGCCGCTCCCCCACCGGCGTGAACCGCTCCCCCAGGGACGCCGCGACCCGTTCCTCCTTGTCCGGCTGGACGCCGAGCAGGCCGAGCGCGGCGCGGAGCTCGGCGAGGTGCTCGGGGGCCGGCGTGACGACGACCAGCGACCCGCCAGGCGGTAGCACCCGGGCGATCTCGGCCGCATTCCGCGGGGCGAACACGTCCAGGACGACCCCGGCCACGCCGTCACGGACCGGCAGCCGTCCCCACGTGTCGGCGACGACCGCGCCGGCCCGGGGGTGGCAGCGCGCGGCGCGGCGCGACGCGAACGGCGAGACGTCCAGCGCCAGGCCCACCGCGCCCTCGGCGGCAGCGTCGAGCACCCGTGCCAGGTACCAGCCGGTGCCGGCCCCGACGTCCAGCACCGCGCCTGGGACGCCGTCAGCGGCGGCCTCGGCGACGGCGTCGGCGATCGCGTCGGCGATCGGTGCGTACCAGCCCCCGCGCAGGAACCGGTCACGGGCGGCCACCATCGACGCGGTGTCACCCGGGCTTCGGCTACGACGCGTCAGCAGGTTCACGTAGCCCTGCCGGGCCACGTCGAACGCGTGGCCGCGCGCGCAGCGCAGGGTGCGGCCGGCGGCGTCCAGCGCACCGGTGCACACCGGGCAGGCGAGCAGCGCGGCGACGTCCGGCAACACGCCGACCAGCCTGTCAGTAGCCGACGAGCCCGCGAAGCCAGGCCGCTCCGGCGACGCGGGCGCCGTCCGGCAGCCGGGCGCGCAGCCCGCGGTCGGAGGTCACCACGAGGACCCCGTCCCCGCCGAGCTCGGACGCGACCCCCACGATCTCGTCGTCCCCGGAGCGGCGCGCCCGCCGGACCACGACTCCCTCCGGGGCTGCGGCGTCCCGGGCCGCGCCCTCGAGGACGACGACCACCTGCTGCACGGCGACGTCCTCGCCGTCGGGCGTGCGCACCGTCCGCCCGCTCAGGTCACCGAGCGCGGCCAGCAGCCGCCCGGTCGCGCCGGCCCGGTCCCGCCACCAGCCGTCGGGACGCGACCCAACGACGTTGGCGGCGTCCACCACCAGATCTACGGTCACGGAGGTTTTACTTTCACTTGACTCGGCAGTTCCGGCCAGCCATGATCGCACCGCGGCCCCTCTCGAGGGGCCGTCCAGCGTTGGGCACCAGGGCGTCAGTACCCCCGGACCGCGCCCCCGTCGACCCGGAGGGTGCAGCCAGTCACGTAGGACGCGCGGGCGGAGCACAGGAAGGCCACCACGTCGGCCAGCTCCTGAGCGGCGCCGAGACGCCGCAGTGGGATGCGCTCGACGTGCTCCCGGCGCACCTGCGCCGGTTCGCGCCCCTCGCGCATGGCCCGTGCGCGTTCGAAGCGGGCGAGCGCCGGGGTGTCGAACTGGCCCGTGACCACGACGTTGACCAGGACCTCGGGAGCCAGCTCGATCGCCAGCGAGCGGGCAGCGGCCGCGACACCGCTGCGCATGACCGCCGACAGGGCAAGCTCGGGAGACGCCTCCACCACCGACCGGGCGGTCAGGAAGACCAGCCGGCCGTTGCCGCTGTCCGACAGGTGCCCTGCGGCCGCTCGGGCGACCTCCAGGGCAGGGCGCAGCATCGCGGCGTAGGCGTCGTCGTCCCCATCCGCGGTCTGCAGGATGCCTCCGGAGCGGCCGCCGCCCGTGTTGACCACGCAGACGTCCAGGCCACCCAGCGCGCTGACCGCCTCGGCAACGAGCCGCCGTCCCTCACCGGGGACCGAGAGGTCCCCGGTCAGCGCCGCACGGGCGCAGACCACGCTCGCCGCCTCGCGCGCTCGTCCGCCGTCACGGCTGACG
>JBMOMI010000110.1:0-5786 GCA_049325235.1 Actinomycetota bacterium
TTCGCCGTGATCTTCAGCGCCGGTCTCGGTACGTGGACGGCGCGTCGCTGCCGCAGTGGATCTCACCGGCACCGCACACTGACGCCGCACCGGCGCCCGCGGTCGTGGGCGCGCACGAGACAGGAGGACGCCGATGATCCGGCGTGAGACGAGAGCCGGGCGGACGACGATCACGTTCGTCCTGCCGCAGGACCACCCCACGGGCCGCGTGTCCGTCGTGGGCGACTTCAACGACTGGACGCCCGGCGTCCACACCCTGGTGAAGCGCAGCAACGGCACGCGCAGCGCCAAGGTGCCGGTGACGCCCGGCGCGGCGTACCGGTTCCGCTACCTCGCCGAGGGTGGCATCTGGTTCGACGACCCCGAGCACGGCGAGGTGGACGCCCACGGCGGCGTGCTGCACTGCTGACGCGCGCGGCCGCCGTCAGAACACGAAGACCAGCAACAGCAGGGCGGTCACCGCCAGCGAGATCAGCAGCGACCCCAGGCAGCCGACGCGGTTGGAGAAGAACAGGAACACGGCTCCTCCCTACCCGGTCTCGGCGTCCCACACCACGTGACCGTCGCGACGGACCCGCGCCCCGGCGGCGACCGGGTGCGCCGCGAGCCGCCCGTCGTGACCGAGGTGGCGCACCTCGACGTCCGTGGTCAGCGAGACGACGTCCGCGACGAGTCGCCGGTGGCACCGCCACCACACCGACTCGCTGCACATCACGGCGACCCGGCGCCGGGCGGCCTCGGCCAGGACGGCGTCCAGGCCGGCGGCGAACTGCGGCGTCCGGGTGTGGGCGGCGTAGCCGCGGAACTGCTCGACGCGCCACCACGGGTCGGCGTCCGGTGCGCCGTCCGGGACCCTGCGCCGTCCGCCGAGCCGCTCCTCCCAGCGGTACTCGACCGGCAGCCACTGCTCCAACGCCTCCCGCCGCAGGTGCGGGTGCGCCCGGCTGCCGGGGAAGCGGCGCACGTCGACGAGCAGGTCCACGCCGGCCCCGGTGAGCAGCGCGGCCAGGTCGTCGGCGGCCAGCGTCCCGTGACCCACGGTCAGCAGGTGGCGGGACTCCATGATCACGCGAGGGGGTGGAGGCCGGGCGGCAGCTCGCCGGAGTGCAGGACGACGAGCCGCTGCGTCGGGCGGGTCAGCGCCACGTAGAGGTCGTTCACGCCTCGCGGCGACTGCTCGACCACCGCGGCCGGTTCGACCAGGACGACGACGTCGAACTCCAGGCCCTTGACCTGCCGCACCGTCGTGACCGTCACCGGCGCCTCGGTGTCGTCGTCCGCGGCGCGCACCACGTCGTCGCCCAGCTTGGCCACGAGCAGGCGGACGACCTCCTCGGCCAGGGCGTCGGGCGTGATGACGGCGACCAGCCCGGCGTCCAGCTCGTCGAGCTCGTCGGCGACCACCTCCGGGACGTCGCCCGGCCCGCTGATCCGGCGGGCCACCGGGTCGGTCGCGCCCTCGCGCGCCGAGCCCGGCACGTCGACGTCCAGGCCCGCCGCGCCGACCACGGCGGTGGCGAGGTCCATCACCTGCCGCGGTGTGCGGTAGTTGACGGTCAGCCGCTCGATGCGCCAGCGGCCCTCCGCCAGCGGGTCGAGCACCTGCGCCCACGACGCCGTGCCGGCGGCCGACCCGGTCTGCGCGACGTCCCCGACCACGGTCATCGAGCGGCTCGGGCACCGGCGCAGCAGCACGCGCCACGCCATCGCCGACAGCTCCTGCGCCTCGTCGACGACGAGGTGCCCGTACGCCCACGTGCGGTCGGACTCGGCCCGCTCGGCCAGCGTCAGCGACGGCCCCGCGTGCGCGTACCGGTCCAGCAGGGTCTCGGCACCGACGAACCCGCCGGTGCCGGACAGCTCCAGCACCCCGCGCGCGTACTCGAGCTCCTCGCGCCGGCGCGCCGCGGCCCGGTCGGACGCCGCGCGCGCCGCCTCGTCGTCGTCCCCGATCAGCTCGGCGATCTCGTCGAGCAGCGGGACGTCGGCCGGCGTCCACCCGCTTCCCCGCTCCCGGTACAGCAGCGCCCGCTCGCCGGCGGTCAGGTGCGGCGCGGCGGCCGCGAGGCGCTGCGGGCTGGCGTACAGCGACTCCAGCAGCCCCGTCGCCGTCAACGGCATCCAGCACAGGTTCACCTCGCGGCGCACGTCCGGCGACGCCCGCAGGTCCGCCTCCAGCGAGGGCCGCGTGTCGTCGTCCACCGGCAGGCGCTGCGCGGTCGCCAGCTGCCGGACCAGGTCCGCGAGAACGCGTTTGACGAACACCACCCGGGCCGCGTTGTGGGGCTTGTGCGTGTCCCGGGCCGCCTGGCGGGCCTGCGCGACGACCCGGGGACGCAGGACGACGCGGGTGCCGGCGACGTCCAGCGGAACGGGCGCGTCCGGCACCCGTTGCCGCTGCCGGACGGCGTTCGCCACGACGTCGACCATCCTCAGGTCGCCCTTGAGCGCGGCGACCTCGTCCGGCTCGGTGGCCCGCGCCCGCACGCCCGGGAACAGCTCACCGACGGTGGACATCACGACCCCGGTCTCGCCCAGCGCCGGCAGCACCTGCTCGATGTACCGCAGGAACGAGCGGTTCGGTCCGACGAGCAGGACGCCGGAGCGCGCGATCCGCTCGCGGTGCGCGTAGAGCAGGTAGGCCGCGCGGTGCAGCGCCACCGCGGTCTTGCCGGTGCCCGGGCCGCCCTGGACGACGAGGACACCGGGCAGCGGTGCGCGGATCACCCGGTCCTGCTCGGCCTGGATCGTCGCGACGATGTCCCGCATCCGCCCGGTGCGTGCCGCGTTGAGGGACGCCATCAGCGCGCCCTCCCCGGCCACGACCATCTCGTCCCCGAGCGCGTCCGGGTCCAGCACGTCGTCCTCCAGCGACGTCACCGCCCGGCCGCGGAGCATGAGGTGGCGCCGCCGGACGACGCCGGCCGGCTCGGCAGCGGTGGCCCGGTAGAACGGTTCCGCCGCCGGTGCCCGCCAGTCGGTGAGCAGCTGCTCCTGGGTGTCGTCGCTCAGCCCGATCCGCCCGATGTAGCGCGTCTCGCCGCCGGTCAGGTCGAGCCGGCCGAAGGCCAGGCGGTCCTCGACGGCCTGCAGCTGGGCGAGGCGGTCCTCGTAGAGGGTGGCGAACGCGTCGCGTTCGGTGCGCATCGCGTGCGTGCCGGACGCGCCGGCGCGGCGCACCTCCGCGAGCCGGCGCCGCGTCAGGTCGCGCAGCTCGTCCAGGCGCGCGTACAACCGTGACACGTACGACTGCTCGCGCGCGATCTCGTCGTCGACGACCCCCACCCCGCCCGGCCCTCCTCGCGCTGCGTAAACGGCCTACCAGCCTGCCACGCTCGTCAAGCGGTTCCGCTGGCAGCCCGGGCGCCCAGGCTCCACGATGTGCCCATGATGATCATGGGACACGGCGCGCCGTGGCGCGCAGCGGCGCTGGCCGTGCTGCTCGGCGGCTGCGCGGCCGACCAGGCGCCGGCCGCCCAGGACGTCGCGGAGCAGTTCTATGCGGCGTTCGAGGCCGGGGACGGCGAGGCCGCGTGCGCGGTGCTCGCCCCGAGCACGCTGCAGGAGCTCGAGCAGTCAGCGGGAGAGGCCTGCTCCGAGGCCGTGCTGTCCGAGGACGTGCCGGACGTCGGCGGCGCCACCGACGTCCAGGTCTTCGGGGACCAGGCCTAGGTGCGGTTCGACGGGGACACCGCCTTCCTCGCGCGGTACCCGGCCGGCTGGCGGGTGGTGGCGGTGGCGTGCGAGCCACGGCCGGACCGTCCCTACGACTGCCAGGTCAAGGGGGCGTGATGCGCGCCGTCTTCGTGACCTACCTCGGGATGGTCGTCGTCGGACTCGTCTACTTCACGGCCGTCGGCCTGCTGCAGAGGTGACCGCGCGATGAGATCCCTGCGGAACCACAGCCTCAGCCTGTTCTTCGGTTCGCTCTTCCTGGCCGCCCTCGTCGGCCAGGCCTTCGCCGGCCACGCCGAGTACAACGCCCAGCAGGTCGCGGAGGGCCTGGCGTCCCTGACGTTCTGGGAGTACGTCTCGTCCTCGGACTTCGCCGTCGACGTGGTGGAGAACTGGCAGAGCGAGTACCTCCAGTTCCTGCTCTACCTGACGGCCACCGTCTGGTTCCTGCAGAAGGGGTCCCCGGAGTCCAAGGAGCTGGACAAGGCCGGCCGCGAGTCCGACAAGGATCAGAAGGTCGGGCGCTACGCCACCGAGCGCTCTCCCCGCTGGGCCCGGTACGGCGACTGGCGGACCCGGGTGTACTCGCACTCCCTCGCGCTGACGATGGGCCTCATCTTCCTGGCGTCGTGGGTCGCCCAGCTCGTCGCCGGCCGGGCGGCGTACAACAACCAGCAGCTCGGCCAGCTCCAGGACCCGGTCGACGTGCTCGGCTACCTCACCGCGCCCGACTTCTGGAGCCGGACGCTGCAGAACTGGCAGTCCGAGTTCCTTGCCGTCGGGTCGATGGCCGTCTTCGCGATCTTCCTGCGCGAGCGCGGCTCACCCGAGAGCAAGCCGGTGGGGACGCCGCACGAGTCCACCGGGATCACCGGCTGAGGTCGCGGCGACCGCCTGCCACACGGCGGCCACCTTGTGCAGCATCTCGTCCCACTCCGCCTCCGGGTCGGAGTCGGCGACCACGGCCCCGCCGCCGCCGATCGTCACCGAGGACGGCGACACGACCGCGCTGCGGATGGTCATCGCCAGGTCGACCGGCGCGGTGGTGCCCGCCGCCGCCAGGCCGAGGTAGCCGAACGCCCCGGAGTACAGGCCCCGGGCGCGGCCCTCCAGAGCGGCGATGATCTCCATCGTGCGGGGCTTCGGGGCCCCGGTCATCGACCCGCCCGGGAACAGCGCGGCCACGCACGACACGGCGTCCTCGCCGTCCGCGAGCCGGCCGCGCACCGTGGACACCAGGTGGTGCACGGTCGCGTACGACTCCACCCCCATGAGCACCGGCACCTCCACGGTGCCCGGCACGCAGACGCGGGACAGGTCGTTGCGGAGCAGGTCCACGATCATGAGGTTCTCGGCCCGGCACTTGGGGTCCGAGGCCAGCGCGGCGGCCGCGGCGGCGTCGTCGGCCGGGTCCGGGCGCCTCGGCACCGTCCCCTTGATCGGCTTGCTCTCGGCGACGCCGTCGCGGGTGACGCGCAGGAACCGCTCCGGCGAGGACGACACCAGCGACACGCCGCCCAACCGGAGCAGCCCGCCGTACGGCGCCGGGTTCCGGCGGCGCAGCTCGCGGTGCAGGGCCAGGTCGTCGACGGTGCGCGGCAGGCGCAGCGTGTCGGTCAGGCACACCTCGTAGCTGTCGCCGTCCCGCAGCGCGCGGTGGATCGCGGCGACGTCGGCGAGGTAGCGCTCGCGGCCGCGGTCCAGCAGCTCCACCGGGACGTCCGGGAGTGTGGTCGCCGGAGCCGCCACGACCTCGGACGCTGCGGGGAGGGCCGCGAGGGTGCTCGCCGCGCGCGCCGCCCAGGTGGCGGCGTCGGCGGCGTCGTGCCCGGCGTGCAGGGCGAGCAGGTGGGTGCGCGCTTCGGCGTGGTCGACGACGACGAGGCGGTCGACGCCGGTCCAGACCGCGTCCGGGTAGGGGCTGGGCCCGGCCGCCGCGAGCCCGGCGAGCGCGCCGAGCTCGTACCCGAGGACGCCGACCCAGCCGCCGGCGACGTCCACGGGCACCGGCGGGACGTCGTCCAGCCGGTGGGTGGCGGCGCGCCGGCGCAGGGCGTCCAGGACGCTGCCCGGCTCGGCCGTCGTCACGCCGTCGCGGGTGACCTCGACGG
>JBMOMI010000110.1:5886-9152 GCA_049325235.1 Actinomycetota bacterium
CCGCCGGCGACGTCCACGGGCACCGGCGGGACGTCGTCCAGCCGGTGGGTGGCGGCGCGCCGGCGCAGGGCGTCCAGGACGCTGCCCGGCTCGGCCGTCGTCACGCCGTCGCGGGTGACCTCGACGGCGTCCTCGCCGACCCGGTAGCGCAGCACCTCGGCGAGCGGGCCCTCGCCCGCCGCCAGCACGCTGACCCGCGCCAGGCCCGGCTCGGCGCGGCTGCTGTCCAGCCAGACGGCGACCTCGTGGGCGCCGAACAGCGCCTCGAACGCGGCGCCGGCGTCGACGGCGCGGTCGAGCTCGCGGTGGACGGCGTGCAGCAGCACGGCGCCCATCCTCCCGCCCCCGCCCGAACCGCATTCACCAGGGTTATTGCCGCCGAGGGGCGCGGGCAGCGGCAACAACCCTGGTTATTGCGGTTCGCAGCGGGGGGCCCAGGTGGGCACCGAGGCGCGTCGACAGCCACCAGTACGCGACGCCCACCGCCAGCGAGGCGACGAGGGCGAGTGCCGGCGAGACGTCGTCCAGCTCGGGGTAGACCAGCCACTGGGTGAGGTAGACGTGCAGCGACGCGGCGGCGAGCACCGCGGCGACGCGGCCCAGGCGCGCCGGGGCCGGCAGGCTCGGCACCCAGACGAGCAGCAGCAGCCCGGCGACGATCAGCCAGTCGCGGCGCGGCTCGCCGAAGAACCCGGGCACCGCCAGGACGACGACCGCGGAGACAGCCAGTCGCTGCCACGGACCCCGGGCCTGGGCGGCGGCCCACCCCAGCGCGAACAGCCACAGCACCGGCTTCGTGTGCGGCACGCCGACGTCGACGACCTCGAACCGGCCGAGCAGCCCGACCCCCGTCAGCGCCAGCGGGAAGCCGAACCGGAACCGCCGCTCGGCCGCCGCGGCCCACGGCACCGCCAGCAGCGCCGACATCGCCAGGAGCACGTAGACGAGCACCTCGACGAACCAGAAGTGCCACTGCGTGGTCCACGTCGGGGGGCCGACGATCGCGTTGAGCAGCACCAGGTTGGCCGCGCTGTACTTGTCGGTCAGCAGGTAGGCCACCGCGATGAACGCCACGCTGGGGACGACGACCCGCGCGACGCTGCGCAGCTGCCGGCGCAGCCTCGGCAGCCCGTGGCCGGCGAGCTGGAACCGCGCGAAGTTGAACCCGGCCGCTGCCATCAGCACGTGCGCGGTCCCGGGCCAGGAGAAGAGCTTCGCGTGCGTGCCGACGATGAGCACGATCGCCACGGCCCGCAGGACGACGCCGGTCTCCACCGAGGCCGGCCGCCACCGCCGGCGCGGCCGCGGCTGCAGCTCACGGATCGGGGTCACGTGCCAGTCGGCCGGCAGGTGCCCGAGCACCTCCTCGAGCCGCACCGACACCTCGACGTAGGACAGCGAGTCGCCGCCCAGGCCGACGAACGTGTCGTCGTCGGTGGCGTCCGGCCGGTCCAGCAGCTCGGCGAACAGGTCCCGCAGGGTCCCCGGTACGGTCGCCGGGGCCGGTGGCGCTGCCGGCGCGGGCCGGGGGGCCATCGCGAGCACCGCGCCGTAGTCCGGCTTGCCGCTGGGCAGCCGCGGGAGGCTGCGGACGGCGCGCACGTGCACCGCGGCCCGCGGCACGCCGAGGCGCTCGGAGACCGCCCGGGTGAGGCGGGCCGCGTCGTGCCGGCCCTCCACGGCGACGACGAGCCCGCCGTCCGTGCCGGCGCAGGCGGCGGTGACCCCGAGCTCGGCGAGCAGGCGCTCGACCCGTCCGAGGTCGATCCGCAGCCCGACGACCTTGACGAACCGGGAGCGGCGGCCGACCACCTCGTACAGCCCGTCGGGGTGCTCCCGCGCGAGGTCGCCCGTGCGCAGCTCGGTCACGGTGCGCCCGAGCGCGAGGTCGGCGGGGGTCTCGGCGTACCCCAGCATGACGTTCGGCCCGGTGTAGACCAGCTCGCCGACGCCGTCGCCGGCCTCCCCCGGGTCGATCCGGAACGAGCCGCCCGGGACCGGGACGCCGATCGTCTCCGCGCGGGTGGCGGCGAGGTCGGGCGGCAGGTACGCCATCCGGGCGGTGGCCTCGGTCTGGCCGTACATGACGAACAGGTCCCAGCCGCGGCGGCGCCCCAGCTCCGCGAACCGCCGGACCTTCTCCGGCTCCAGGCGCCCGCCCGCCTGGGTGACGTACCGCAGGTCGGGCAGGTCCATGTCGGCGAAGCCCACGCGGTCGAGCAGCTCGAAGGTGTGCGGCACGCCGGCGAGCGCGGTGACGCGGTGGGCGCGGGCGAGGTCCCAGAAGCACGGGTCGACGACGGACAGCCCGGTGAGCACGAGGCCGGCGCCGCGCAGCAGGTGGCTGTTGACCACCGACAGGCCGTAGCAGTAGTGGATCGGCAGCGTCGTGGCGGCCCGGTCGCTCTCGCGGATGCCGAGGTACGTCGCGATGGACTCGGCGTTGGACTGCAGGTTCTCCCCCGACAGCCGCACCAGCTTGGGCGACCCGGTGGAGCCGGAGGTGCTGAGCAGGAGCGCCAGGTCCGGGTGGAGCACGTGCCGCGTCCCGGGACGGCGCTCCGTCAGCGCCCCGGCGCGGGCGACGACGTCCGGGTCGTAGGCGGCCGCCAGGGTGTCCGCGGCGCTCGGCGCGGTGAGCAGCACGGGGTGCCCCCCGGCGAGGGCCGCCAGGTAGACCACGAGGGAGTGGACGTCGTTGCCCGCGGCCAGCAGCACGAGCCGCCGCGTGCTGCCCAGCCTGGCGCCGACGTCGGCGACCCGGTCGGCGAGCTCGGCGTAGGTGAGCGACTCGTGGTCGGTGAGGACGGCGACCCGGTCCCCGTGGCGGGCCAGGCCGGCGGCGAACGGGACCGGCTCGGCCAGGGGCAGCGTGCGCGGCACGGCGTAACGGTAGAGGTTAGCCTCACCTAACCTCAAGTCGCGGAGGCGCGCAGCGCGGCCGCGGCGGACGGCGCGAGGTCGAGCCGCGGCAGCAGGGTCGCCTGGTAGGCGTGGTAGACGTCCGGCTTGCCCTGCCACACCGTCGCCGAGGGCCGGTTCGCGGGGTCGAGCTCGTGGTGCCAGGACCCACGCTCGCGGTCGACGAGGCGCTCCATGGCGTAGGCCCACCAGGTCGCGTGCCACCGCGCGTAGCGCTCCTCGCCGGTGCGCCGCGCCAGGGCCGCGGCGGCGGCGACGGCTTCGGCCACCACCCAGTGCATCCGCAGGCGCACGACCGGGCGGTCGTGCCAGTCGGTCGTGTAGACGAACCCGGGGGCGCCGTC
>JBMOMI010000111.1:0-9149 GCA_049325235.1 Actinomycetota bacterium
GACGATCCGCCGTCGGTACATGTCGGTCTCCCTCCCTGTCGCGCGGACTGTCCGCACCCCTGGACGACGAGACCGGGCCCGGTTCGGTTCAACCGGGGCGGCTCCTTCGGCTCAGACCCCGCGAAGGTCGAGCACCAGCTCGTCGTCCGCGCCGTCGACCAGGCGCACCGGGACGCCCCAGTCCTGCTGGTAGAGGTGGCAGGCGGCGTGCTCGGGCACCTCCCCCGTCACCGGGTCGCCGTCACACGCGGCCGCCTGCACGCTGACGTGCAGCACACCCTCGGCGACGGAGGCCTCGAGCTCCAGCTCCCGCGACAGGCCCTGCGCCGCACCCGAGCCGGACCGCAGCAGCTCGGGCGGCGACGCCGACACCATGAGCCTCGTCGGGTCCCCCCAGCGATCGTCGAGCTTCTGCCCGGTCGGGGGCGTGAACGTCACACGCAGCCGCACCGCTCCGGGCGCGAGGTCGGTGGCCGGGCGCGCCGTCCGCTGCGCCTCCCCGGCGACCTGCTGCGCGTGCGCGGGGACGGCGATGCGCACGAGCCGGTGAGCCGCCGACTCCACCACGACGAGCGTGGCGCCGTCCGCCTCGACGACCAGGTCGCTCGGCTCCGCCAGGTCGCGTGCCAGCGTGCCGACGGTGCCGGTCGCCGGGTCGTACCGGCGCACCGCCCCGTTGTACGTGTCGGCGACGGCGACGGACCCGTCGGGCAGGACGGCGACGCCGAGCGGGTGCTGCAGCAGCGCGTCGGCCGCCGGACCGTCGCGGAAGCCGAAGTCGAACAGGCCGGTGCCCACGGCGGTGCGGACCTCGTAGCCACCAGAGGCCCGCTCGAGCCACCGGAGCGCCGAGGTCTCCGAGTCCGCGAGCCACAGCCGCCGGCCGTCCGGGGTCGCGGCGAGCCCCGACGTCTGGGCGAACCAGGCCTGCTCGGCCGGGCCGTCCTGCAGCCCCTCCGCCGTGGTCCCCGCCAGCACCTGCACGGTCGCGGTCACGGGGTCGAACCCCCACAGCTGGTGGACGCCGGCCATCGCGACGACGACCTGCCCGTCGAACCACGCGACGTCCCAAGGAGTCGAGAGCGCCTGTGCCGCAGCGGGACCGCCGCCCTCGCGGCGGCGCAGCTGCTCGCCGGTGCCGGCCACGGTCACCACCGCGCCGTCCTCGAGCCGGACGCCGCGCAGCGCATGGTTCACCGAGTCGGCCACCACGACGTCGTAGCCGACACCGGCGGCGACGTCCGGCGGCAGCACGGCCAGTCCCTGCGGCTCGCTGAACGCGGCCTCGGTGGCCGGGCCGTCGACCAGACCCTTTGTGCCGCAACCGATGCGGCGACGCTCGCTCTGCAGGTCGTCGTCCAGCTCGACGAGCTGGTGATGGGCCGTGTCCGAGGCTAGGAACCCGCCGCCGGGCAGCGTCACCACCTTGCCGGGGAACCGCAACGCCGTGCCGGCCGGGGGCGGCGGCACGTACGGGCCGTCGCCACGGTGCAGGGTCCCCCTGGCCTCGTGCTCGGCGACGAGCTCGTGCAGCAGCGTGCGCAGGCCGTGCGCATGGCCCTCGCCCGACAGGTGGGCGACCACGTAGCCCTCGGGGTCGACGAGCACGAGCGTGGGCCAGGCCCTGGCGCCGTAAGCCTTCCACGTGACGAGCTCCGGGTCGTCGAGCACCGGGTGGTGCACCTCGTAGCGCTCGACGGCCGCGGCGAGCGCGTCCGGGTCGGCCTCGTGCGCGAACTTCGGCGAGTGCACGCCGACCACCACGAGGACGTCGGACAGCTCCTCCTCCAGCGGGCGCAGCTCGTCGAGCACGTGCAGGCAGTTCACGCAGCAGAACGTCCAGAAGTCCAGCAGCACGAACCGCCCGCGCAGGGACGCCAGCGTCAGCGGCGCCCCGCCGGTGTTCAGCCAACCGCGTCCGGACAGCTCGGGGGCGCGGACGCGCGCTCGTCGGTGCGTCATGGTCACGGTGTCCCAGCGTCGCAAGTCGGTGTGGCGTAGTCAGACCCTAGTCTTCCGACCGAATCAGGGCTTAGCCAGACTCGGTTGGAAGATCACGGTCTGACGACAGCGCCAGGCTGCTCGCCCACCGGCGAGCGCTGACTCCCAACCTTCTCGGACGTCCACGCCGTACTCGATGACGAGGAACTGCAGTACGTCTTCCAAGCAGGGGCGAAACCGCTCGCCTCAGTTCGCTCGACGATGATGCGGTCATCACAGTTGGGTTGGTGGCGACCTGGAAGACGCCGCTGTCGAATTCCTTTCCCGGCGCTGATGGTCACGGTCATATCCAGGCCTTCAATGTCTGTCACGCACGGCGGCTGCGAGCGTGTTCCACTGGGGCGCGGGAGCGATCACCAGGGGTGCTGTGGTGCGGCGGCGGGGGTCGTAGTGTTCGCCCGTGGCGTGGCGGATCGCGAGTCCGGCTTCGGAGTTGAGGAGCGTTCCTGCGGCGTGGTCCCAGGGGCTGTCCCAGTCGTAGATGGCTGCCGCCAGGTCGCCCGTGGCGAGGCGGGTGTATGCCAGGGAGACGGTCTGGCAGGGCATGACGCGGAGGCCTCGGGCGCGCAGGAGCGCGGCGGTGCGCCGCAGTGGGGAGGTGATGTACTCGTCCGCCGTGACGCTGATGGCGCTGCCCGTGCCGGCGCGGTGGAGCGGGGCGTCGTTCAGCCGCACTCCGTGGCCCCTCCTCGCAGTCCACATCTGGCCCCGGGACGGGGCATAGATCCAGGCCGCTTCGAGCCGTTCGGCTTGCCACAGCGCAACAGTGGTCGCGAACTCGGTTGAGCCTCGCGCGAACTGGGCAGAGCCGTCGATCGGGTCAATGATCCACGTGGCCTGTCCTGGTTCCCAGGCGCGGTCGGCGCCGCGTTCTTCCGCGACGACTCCTCCCGGCACCAGCTCGGGCAGGCGAGCGGCGAGTTCGGCTTCGATCGCCAGGTCCGCGGGTGTCACCACTTGACGGGGGTCCTTCCACCGCACCTGCTCGATGCGCACCTTGCGGAAGTAGTAGCCGACGTATCGATCCACCACCTCTCGGATGACGCAGTCCATCTCGACGAGCACGGCGTTCATGTGACCGCGCCCCGCGCCTGGCAGGTTCCGATGCTCACGCCTGGGAGAACACATCGCCGGCGTCCAGGTGCCCGAGGTCGGGCAGGACGAGGCCGTCGTCGAGGTCCTCGTCGAGCGCGAGACCGATGAAGGTCAGTCCGTCCGCCACCAGCGAAGCAGTGGTCTGCCGGGCCGAGCACAGTGTCGCGACGTACTCCCTGGCCTGACGCATCGGCCCGAGGTGCGCTCGCGCCGCGCGCACCGTCGCCCCAGTCCCGACGATGCAGTCCACGAGAAGCACGGCCTCGTAGGACTCTCGCGGTACGGGGGTGGCGTAGTCACAGACCACACCATCAGGGATGCGGCGCAGACCGAGGAAGCACACGTCAGCGTCCCGGAACCGGGCCGCGAACGCTGGATAGAGCAGCGCGCCGCCACGCAGGAGGAACACGCACAGCACGGGGGCGCCGTAGGGGGCGTGCTTGCGCACGACCCGGTGGGTGTGCTCGGCCAGCACCTCCGCGAGCTCGTCGACGTACTGGCGCACCCTCGGTCTGGCGATCCCTACCTTGCGGACCATGCGCAGGGTGTCGCTGCCGTCATGAATCTCGATCCGTTGGGAGGTGCGCTTCATGCTGAAGACGCCGGGCCAGGTCACGGCGTCACCTCCACCAGCGCCCGCCGGCACGCCTCGGCCATGTCTCCCTCCGCCAGGGCGCCACGAAGGGGATGCCCGTCCCGGAGGTCACCCAGCCCCGCCCGCCGCATGCGGTCGAGGGCGATAAGCGTGACCGCAACCCTCAGTTCGGGCTTGTCGAGCAGGTCGTTGACGAGGCTGGCGGTGTCGTTCTTCGCGACCGCGGCGGCATGCGTGGCCGGATCGAGGCGCTCGATGAGATCGGCCAGCACCCAGATGCCCTCGTTGACGAGCAGGTGAGTGATCGGGTCCTGGAAGAAGTACGCCACCGCCTGGGCATAGGTCTGGCCCCGGAGGTAGAGATGCCGGTCAGGTGCGGTGCCGGTGTAGATCCAGAACCGCAGGTCGGAGTTCAGCGTGACGGCCAGCCCGTCGGTCGGGGTGTAGCTGCCACGGATAGCGTCGTTGACGGCCGTCGCAAGGCTCAGTCGGTGCTCGCTGGTCTCGAACGGGGAGTAGTACTCCTCCATCGTCATCGACGCCTGCCGCATCCGCGCCCGCTCTTCCTCAGGGAGGTTCGCAGCCGCGCCGCTCTCCCGGAACACGTTGAACGTGATCGGGATTCTCACCCCGCCGTCGAACACCAGGGCGCGGTTCCAGCGGTCGACCTTCTCCACCTGGGCACCCACCAGGACAGCGAGGTCGCGGTCGACGACGTCGATATCCGGCTGAATGCTGCGCAATCCCATTCGTAGCTTGACGTCGAGGCTGAGCCAGGCACGCACCGCGTGCGCGTAGTGCTCCATCTGCACCGGGCGCGGAGCGTTCAGGTGATACCTGTCGATGCTCAACCGCAGCAGAACGCCCGGGTTGTGCGGGTTCCTGGCACGCGCGGCGTCGATCAGCCCGATCAGCTGGGCCGCACGGCGTTGGCTCTTCGCCCAGTACCCCGCGGTGACGATCTCGATCCGCGGCACGTCGACGGATTCCACGAGCCGCTCGATCGCCGAGAACCGCAAGAACGGCTCACCACCACCGGAGATGTCGAGCTTCTGCGACTGCGAGTCGTTGATGAACGCCGCCACCTGGTCGACGTCCATGTGTGGTTCCCCCCGAATCGTGGAGGGGTTCTCTACGCGGCTTCCCGGTCGGGAGTCGCGGTGTTCTCGTAGTTGATCGGGCTCATCATGCCCGCCGAGCTGTGCCGGCGGTCGTGGTTGTAGAACCCGTAGCACCAGTCCAGCACAACGGCCTGCGCCTGTCTTGTGTTCCGGAACTCGTTGCGGGACAGCACTTCCCATTCCAGTGAGGAGAAGAACGCCTCCGCGGCCGCATTGTCGAAGCACGACCCCACGCGACCCATCGACTGCCGGATCCCCAGCTGCCGACACAGCTTGGTGAACGCGTTCGCGGTGTAGGTCGAGCCGCGGTCGGTGTGGAAGATGACGCGCTCGGCCTCGTCCTCGCGCCAGATCGCGTCCCGCCCGCCACGAGCAGCAACGGCCATCTTGATCGCCGCGCACGCCAGCTCGGCGTCCGGATGAAGGCCGGTGGCAGCGCCGAGCAGCCGCCGTGAGTACAGGTCGATCACGGTCGCCAGGTACAGCTTCGGTCCCTTGCCGTCGACCCCGGTGGGGATCTCGGTCATGTCGCCCACCCACTTGGCGTTGAGCCGGTCGGCGGTGAAGTTCCGCTTGAGCAGGTCGGGGAACGCCGGCTTGGTCTTGTCCTGCCGGGTCAGCCCGCCTCGGCGCTTGATCCGCCGCGCGACCAGCCCCTGACGGCGCATCGAGTCCGCGACCGTCTTCTCGCTCACCGTCCAGCCGTCGTCGACCAGGTCGGCGTGCAGCCGGGGCGAGCCGTGCAGGCCGCGGGCCTTCTCGAACGCGACAGCGACCGCCCGGTCCACGGTGTCGCGGCGACGGTCCCGATCGGTGTGCAGGCCGCTCGCCGCGCCCGGCCCGCTCGCGCGGGCCAGCCACTTGTAGAACCACGCCAGCGACACCCCGAGCAGGGCGCAGACGACCGTGTGTGGCACCCGGTAGATGGTCCTCTGGTCGGCGATGAAGCGGGCCACGCTCACTTCGTCGCCTCCTTGACCCACAGGACCACGGATCGCTTGAGGACATCACGCTCCATCCGCAGCTCGGCGTTCTCCGCCCGCAGCCGCTTGAGCTCCTCGACGTCGTCCTTCGACAGGCCGTTCCTGCCCTCGGCCGCCTCACGCGCCCGCGCCACCCAGTTGCCCAAGGTGCCCTCGTTCACACCAAGATCACGGGCGACCTGAGCGATCGGCTTGTTCGTCTCCTCGACGATCCGGACCGCCCCTTCACGGAACTCCCGGTCGTACTTGTTGCGCTTCTCAGACATCGCTACCCCTTATAGCTGATGCCTCTACGCTCCGGGGGGAACCTCACATGTCCGACAGGGCACTCTGCGCGGACTTCGGGTCCATCGTCGAGGCGAACATGCAGTGCTCGCACGCCACCGGGCACAACTCGCTGGGATGGACGAAGAAGCTCGACCCCCGGGTCGGCAACGGGTGAACGTCATGCACGAAGCCCTCGAGCAGACTCGCCCGAGCGTTGAGCGGATGTGCGATCGCGTCGCGGATCAGTTCCGATGTCATGTCTCTTTCCCCTGTGTCCTATCAGTGGTGGCTACCAGCTGCCTGCAGATCGCGTGGCCTGGCCGCGTCCCGCCGCAGCCACACCGCCACCGCGATCAAGCAGGCCCCGGTCGCAGCAGCCAGCGCGTTGGGGAGGATCAAGAACACGTCGCCGGTGGACAGCCCGTACCCGACCCACAGCAAGAACCCGGGCACGAGCAAGCAGAAGTACCCCACCGACACGTCCTCAGAAGACCGGCGCCGAAGCATTCGCAGGACTTGCAGCACGGGCGCTAGGGCCATCACGAGGCCCCAGGCCGAAGCCGCCGGGCCGATCCACTCGAACACTCAACGCCTCCCACGCACGCAAACTGCTGCGACGTGCGCTCGGCGGAGGCCCACGCTACGAAGATGCAGGAGCGCTCGCGTAGGCAATGGCGACGCTACCCCACTCCCGCGCCTGCAGACAAGGATTACTGGCGCGGCCCTTCGGAGCGGTACTCGAGGCGGAGCAACGGAGTTCGAGCCAGGACCGAGTGGACGACGATATCCGAGCGCACGTCTCGAGGTACCGGCCTGATGATCCAGGTCGAGGAACAGCGACACGCTGCGGTCTGCCAGGTGGTCCGCGTCCACGTAGATCGGGATACGACGCTGCGCCGGATCTCGGTCGCGAAGAGTGCAGACCGTTCCTCCAGCGAAGGGACGTCGGCAGTCACTCGCCGAGGAGGATCGCGATCTCGTCGAGCTCCTCGCGGGCTCCCGTTCCTCGCCAGTGAGGGTGCGGCTGCCGGCCAACGACTCGAACTCCTCGAGGGACATCCCCAGGGAGTCAAGGATCCGTTGGCGGCGCAACGAGTGAAGCCCGTCCCACTGACAACCCGCCCCTCACCCGGACCGCACGAACCCCTCGTCCACTGGCTTCGACCCCAGCACGTCCAGCGCCGTCTGCAGCGTCCGCATCACCGCGAGGGTGTCGTCCAGCGGCATCACCGCCGACTCGGTGCGCCCCTCGGCGAGGCAGCGCTGCACCTCGGCGAGCTGGTGGCTGTACCCGCGCCCGAGGGGAGGCGCCTCGATCACCTGCGGCTCGGCGTCCCGGCGGTGGACGACGAGGTGCGGGGGGTGGTGGAACGGCGAGGGGACCTCGATCCGCCCGTGGGTGCCGACCACCACCGCCCGGCCCTCCACGTGGCTGGTCAGGGAGCACCCGAGCCGCGCGTGCGCGCCGTCCGCCCACCCGAGCAGCAGCCCGACGTCGGCGTCCACGCCGGTGTGGCCGAGTGACCCGGTGACCGCCACCGACGACGGGACGCCGAGCAGCATGTGCGCGAACGACACCGGGTACACGCCGAGGTCGAGCACCGCGCCGCCGCCGAGCTCGGGGGCCCAGAGGCGGTTACGTGGGTCGACCTCGATGCGGAAGCCGAGGTCGGCGTCGATGGCCCGCACCTCGCCGATCGCGCCGCTCGTGACGAGGTGGCGCAACTCCATGATCACGGGGAGGAAGCGGGTCCACATCGCCTCCATGAGGAACAGCCCCCGCTCCCGGGCGCGGGCCACCAGGTCGGCTGCCGCCGCGTGCGAGACCGTGAACGCCTTCTCCACCAGCACCGGCTTGCCGGCGTCCAGCGCCGCCGACACGTCGCGGTAGTGCTGCCCGTGCGGGCTGGCGATGTAGACGACGTCGACGTCCGGGTCCTCGAACAGCTCGGAGTACGACCCGTAGGCGCGCGAGAACCCGTGCTCGGCGGCGAACGCCTCGGCCCGTCGCTGCGACCGCGACCCGACGGCGAACGGCACGGCGCCGTCCACCAGCGCGAGGTCGCGGGCGACCGTGCGCGCGATGCGGCCGGTGGCCACGAACCCCCAGCGCGTCATCAGCCGAGCAGCTCCGGACGACGCCACGCCTCACCGAGCACGTGCTGGGCAAGGAACGCGAAAACCGTTTCGTACCAGACCTTCGCGTGGTTCGGCGTGAGGATCCAGTGGTTCTCGTCCGGGAAGTACAGGAACTTGTGCTGCGACGTGCCGTCCTCCGCGGTCGACCGCGACATCAGGTCCCACCACAGCCGCAGGCCCTCTCCGACCGGCACGCGGTAGTCCTTGTCGCCGTGGATGACGAGCATCGGGGACGTGATCGCGTCCGCGAACCGGTGCGGCGAGTGCTCCAGCGCCATCTCGTCGGTCATCTCGCGCACCCAGTAGTACGCGGCGTCCGTCGTCGGCCCGAACTGGTCCAGCGCCCAGAGCGAGGCGTGCGTGACCACGCAGCGGAACCGGTCGGTGTGCCCGGCGACCCAGTTCGCCATGTAGCCGCCGAACGAGCCGCCCATCGCGGCGGTCCTCGTCTCGTCGACGTCGTCGCGCTTCACCGCCGCGTCGGTCACGCTCATCAGGTCGGTGTACGGCTCGGCGCCCCAGCGGCCCCAGCCGCGGCGGACGAAGTCCAGCCCGTACCCGGTGGACAGCGCCGGGTCGGGCAGCAGGACGGCGTACCCGCGCGCGACCGCGAGCCACGGGTTCCACCGCCACGACCACGCGTTCCACGACCCCAGCGGGCCGCCGTGGATCCACAGCAGTAGCGGGGCCGGCGACTCGCCCGACGCCGACGACGGCAGCGCGATCCACGCCCGCAGCGGCGTCCCGTCCTCGGCGGTGGCGGTCACCTCCTCCAGGCGCCCGGGCAGCGCGGGCGCCTCCACCGGCCCGCGCAGCGGCTCGGGCTCGACGGCCCCCGGCGCCGAGTGCGACCCGCACCGGTGCCGCGGGTGCGTCGACCGCCGACCGCAGCGCGTAGACCCACCGCCCGTCGGGCGAGACCTCGGGGTCGCTGTAGGCACCGTCGTC
>JBMOMI010000112.1:0-9128 GCA_049325235.1 Actinomycetota bacterium
CGAGCATCACCGCCTCGACCCGCCGGGCGTCGCCGTCCAGCACCTCCCGGGCCTGCGCCGGGCTGGTGCCGGCGGCCACCCGGGCCGCCCACGCCGCCGGGTGCTTGACGTTCCACCAGCGCACGCCGCCGACGTGGCTGTGCGCCCCCGGGCCGGCCCCCCACCAGTCGTCCCCCCGCCAGTAGCCGAGGTTGTGGCGGCAGGCGTGCCCGGGCGTGCGGGCCCAGTTGCTGACCTCGTACCAGGCCAGCCCCGCGGACGAGAACGCCTCGTCGGCCACCTCGTACTTCTCGGCCGCGTCGTCGTCGTCCGGCATCGGCAGCTCGCCGCGGCGGACGCGCACCGCCATCCGGGTGCCCGGTTCGACGACCAGCGCGTAGGCGGACACGTGGTCCGGCTCGCAGGCCAGCGCGGCGTCCAGGCTGCGCCGCCAGTCGTCGACGGACTCCCCCGGCGTGCCGTAGATGAGGTCGAGGCTCACCTGGAGCCCGGCGTCCCGCGCCCAGCGGACGACGTCGGGCACGCGCGCGGGGTCGTGCGTGCGGTCGAGGGTGGCCAGCACGTGCGGCACGGCGGACTGCATCCCGAACGAGACGCGGGTGTAGCCGGCGCGGGCCAGCTCCGCGAGGGACTCCGGGGTCACCGAGTCGGGGTTGGCCTCGGTGGTCACCTCGGCGCCCGGGGCCAGGCCGACGTGCTCGCGGACGGCGTCCAGCACGCCGGCGAGGTCGCCTGCCGGCAGCAGCGTCGGGGTGCCGCCGCCGAGGAACACCGTGCTCGCCGGACGGGCCGCCACCCCGGAGCGGCGCAGCGCGGCCGCGGCGAACGCCAGCTCGTCGGCCACCGCCCGCGCGTAGCCGGCCTGGCCGGCCCCGGGCAGCTCGACCGGGCCGAGCTCGGAGGCGGTGTAGGTGTTGAAGTCGCAGTAGCCGCAGCGCACCCGGCAGAACGGCACGTGCACGTAGACGCCGAACGCGCGGGCCGCGGAGCCCTCCGCCGCCGAGCCGGGCAGGACGCCGTCCGCGGGCGCCGCCTCGCCGTCCGGCAGCGTCGAGGGGGGCACGGACCCAGTGTCGCTTGCTACCGTCCGCGCGGTGACCAGTGCCCCCATCGTCCGGCTGCAGGTGGTCGGCGACCGGGACGACGACCTGCCTCTCGCGCTCCTCGCGCTGCGCCCTCGCCCGGAGCAGGAGCAGTTCTCGTCCGCGGCGGACCGGACGCTGCCCGAGGCCATGGCGAACCCGGCACGCACGCCGTTCGCGGTGCTGGCCGGCGGCGAGCCGGTCGGCTTCGGCGTGCTCGACCGCGAGGGCTACCTCGACGAGCTCGTCGACGCACCGGAACGTGCGGTGCTGCTGCGCGCCTTCTACGTCGGCGCCCGCCACCAGGGCCGCGGCTACGGCACCGCCGCAGCCGCGCAGGTGCCGCAGCTGGCCGGTGAGCTGTTCGCGGACGCCGAGCTGGTGGTCCTCACCGTCAACGAGCGCAACCCGGCGGCGGTCGCCGCCTACTCGCGCGCCGGCTTCCGGGACACGGGCGCGAGGTACCTCGGTGGGGACGCCGGGCCGCAGCGCGTGCTCGTCGCCGCGGTCCCCCGCCGAGCCGCTCAGCCCGCGTAGAGCCGGTCGAGCACGTCGGCGTACTTCTTCTCCACCGTGCGCCGCTTGAGCTTCATCGAGGGCGTGAGGTCACCGTCCTCGACCGTGAGGTCCCGTGCCAGCACCTCGAACTTCTTGATCGTCTCCCAGCGGCCGAGCGTGGTGTTCAGCTCGTCGACGTAGCCCTGCACCATCGCGCGACACTCCGGTGAGGTGACGATGTCGGAGTAGGAACGCCCTTGCAGGCCGTGCTCGGCACCCCACGTCGCGATCGCGTCCGGGTCGAGGGTGACGAGGGCCGAGACGAAGTTGCGACCGTCGCCGTGCACGACGACCTGGCTCACGTAGGGGCAGATCGCCTTGAACCGCGACTCGATCGCGGCCGGCGCGATGTACTTGCCGCCCGACGTCTTGAACAGGTCCTTCTTGCGGTCGGTGATCCGCAGCATGCCGTCGGGAGTGATCTCACCGATGTCGCCGGTGCGGAACCAGCCGTCATCGCTGAGCACGGCGGCGGTCTCGTCCGGCAGGTTGTGGTAGCCCTCCATGACCCCGGCGCCGCGGATCAGCACCTCGCCGTCGGCCGGGTCGAGCCGCACCTCGACGTTCGCGAGCGGCAGCCCGACGGCGCCGAACGCGTACCGCGTCGGCCGGTTCACGAACGACGCCGCCGACGTCTCGGTGAGCCCGTAGCCCTCGAGGACGACGATCCCGGCGGCGTGGAACCACTCGCCGATCTCGCGGGACAGTGCCGCCGCCCCGGACACGAAGAAGCGCACGCGGCCGCCGAACCGGTTCCGCAGCTTGGTGAACACGAGCCGGTCGGCGATCCGGTGCTGGACGGCGAGCAGGCCGCTCGGCTCCTTCCCCTGGAGCCTCAGGGCCGACACCGTGCGCCCGACACCGAAGGCCCACGTGAAGATCCGCAGCTTGACGCCGCCCTCGGCCTGTGTCGTCGAGACCACACGGCTGTGCACCTTCTCGTAGATGCGCGGGGCGCCGGCCATCAGGGTCGGCCGCACGACGCCGAGGTTGTCGACGAGCCGCTCGATGTTGCCGTCGACGACCGTGGGGACGCCGATCCGCACCTGCCCGGTGAGCAGCACCTTGCCGAAGGAGTGGGACAGGGGCAGCCACAGGTAGTGCAGGTCGTCCGGCCGCATCAGCCCGGTCGCCTCGATGGCCAGCGCCGTGGACGTCCAGCACGAGTGCGGGAGGCGGACCCCCTTGGGCCGCCCCGTCGTCCCCGACGTGTAGATCAGCGTGGCCAGGTCGGCCGGCTCGACCGCGGCCGTGGCCTGCCGGACCGCGTCCGGGTGCTGGGTGAGGTACCCACGTCCCTTGTCCCGCAACGTCTCCCAGGAGATCACGCGCTCGTCGAGCTGCACGCCCTCGCCGTCCAGCACGACGACGTGGGTCAGCTCGGGCAGGTCCGGCCAGCACTCGGCCACCTTGGCGAGCTGCCCGGCGTCCTCCGCGATGACCACGCGGGAGCCGGAGTCGCGCAGGATGTGCCCGACGTCCTCGATCGACGACGTCGGGTACACGGTCGTCGTGGCGCCGCCGGCGCACATCACCGCCAGGTCGGCGACCGCCCACTCGATCCGCGTGCCGGACGCGATCGCGACGCGCTGCTGGGCCTGCACGCCGAGCGCCAGCAGCCCGGCGGCCACCTCACGGACGACCTCGTCGGCCTGGCGCCACGTCCACGACGTCCAGCCGCCGGCGGCGTCCGGGAAGCGGAAGGCCTCGGTGTCGGGCGTGGCCGCGACGCGCTCGGCGAGCATCGCCCCGACCGACGGCGGTGCCGTGCGCAGGGCGGCCTCGTACTCGCGCCGCTCGTCCTCGGGTGCCTGGCAGGCCGTCGGGCTGCTCGTGGTGCTCACCGCGTCCTCCGCAGATCGGCGACCACCCCACGTGGCCGCGTGACGGTGATCACACTAGGAGCAGCAGTGGTGTGGCGGGAGGGATTCGTCCACCGTGGCGCGGCTACTTCTTCTGCTTGGCCTTGTCGGCGTCGGAGTCCGAGGACAGCGCGGCGATGAAGGCCTCCTGCGGGACCTCGACCCGCCCGACCATCTTCATCCGCTTCTTGCCCTCCTTCTGCTTCTCGAGCAGCTTCCGCTTGCGGGAGATGTCGCCGCCGTAGCACTTGGCGAGCACGTCCTTGCGGATGGCCCGGATGTTCTCCCGGGCGATGACGCGTGAGCCGATCGCGGCCTGGATCGGCACCTCGAACTGCTGACGAGGGATGAGCTCCTTGAGCTTGCCGGCCATCATCACGCCGTAGGCGTAGGCCTTGTCCTTGTGGACGATCGCGCTGAACGCGTCCACCTGCTCGCCCTGGAGCAGGATGTCGACCTTCACCAGCTGGGCGGTCTGCTCCCCCTCGGGCTCGTAGTCCAGCGACGCGTAGCCGCGGGTGCGGGACTTCAGCTGGTCGAAGAAGTCGAACACGATCTCGGCCAGCGGCAACGTGTACCGCATCTCCACCCGGTCCTCGGACAGGTAGTCCATCCCGCGAAGGGAGCCCCGGCGCTGCTGGCACAGCTCCATCACCGCGCCGATGTAGTCGCTGGGAGCGAGGATCGTGGCCCGCACCACCGGCTCTCGCACCTCGGCGACCTTGCCGGACGGGAACTCGCTGGGGTTGGTCACCTCGACCTCGGTGCCGTCCTCCATCGTCACGTGGTAGACGACGTTGGGTGCCGTGGAGATGAGCGCCAGGTCGAACTCGCGCTCCAGCCGCTCCCGCACGATCTCCAGGTGCAGCAGGCCGAGGAAGCCGCAGCGGAAACCGAAGCCCAGCGCGGCCGACGTCTCCGGCTCGTACACGAGCGCGGCGTCGTTGAGCTTGAGCCTGTCGAGGGCGTCCCGCAGGAGCGGGTAGTCGGAGCCGTCGATCGGGTACAGGCCGGAGAAGACCATCGGCTTGGGATCGCGGTAGCCGCCGAGCGCCTCGGCTGCGGGCTTGCCGGCGTCGGTGACGGTGTCGCCGACCTTGGACTGCCGGACGTCCTTCACGCCGGTGATGAGGTAGCCGACCTCGCCGGCGCCGAGACCCTGCGAAGGCGTCGGCTCCGGCGAGATGACGCCGATCTCCAGCAGCTCGTGCGTGGCGCGGGTGGACATCATGAGGATGCGCTCGCGCGGCGACAGGTGTCCGTCGACGACGCGGACGTAGGTGACCACGCCGCGGTACGTGTCGTAGACCGAGTCGAAGATCATCGCCCGGGCCGGCGCGTCCGGGTCCCCCACCGGGTGGGGCACCCGGTCGACGATCCGGTCCAGCAGGGTCTCGACCCCCTGCCCGGTCTTGCCCGAGACCCGCAGCACGTCGGCCGGCTCGCAGCCGACGAGGTGCGCCAGCTCCTCGCCGTACTTCTCCGGCTGCGCGGCCGGCAGGTCGATCTTGTTGAGCACCGGGACGATCTCGAGGTCGTTCTCCATCGCCAGGTACAGGTTGGCCAGGGTTTGCGCCTCGATGCCCTGTGCGGCGTCCACCAGCAGGACGGCGCCCTCGCAGGCGGCGAGAGAACGGCTCACCTCGTAGGTGAAGTCGACGTGCCCGGGGGTGTCGATCATGTTGAGCGCGTAGGCCCGGCCCTGGTGCTCCCACGGCATCCGGACGGCCTGGCTCTTGATCGTGATGCCCCGCTCGCGCTCGATGTCCATCCGGTCGAGGTACTGCGCGCGCATCGCCCGTTCGTCGACCACGCCGGTGATCTGCAGCATCCGGTCGGCCAGCGTGGACTTGCCGTGGTCGATGTGGGCGATGATGCAGAAGTTGCGGATCAGCTCCGGCGCGGTGGCGGCGGGCTCGATCGTGCGCCTCGTGGCGGGACTGGCCATCGGGGACACGCTGCAGGCACCTCACTGGTGATCGGGGACCCCTCATCGTCCCACGATGGCCGCCGGCGCCCGGAATCGAGTTGCCCCGCGCCCCGCCGGGACCTGGACGTCGGCGCCGGACTGGACGGCACCCGTGACCTCGGGTCGGTGGTCCGGGACATCGAGGCGCGACTGGAGACGGTGGACTGGCCGCTGGAGTTCCGCGCGGAGATGCTCGGCGAGTACACCGAGCGCGAGGCGGCCCAGGAACGGCTGCTGCTGTTCTCGGCCGCCGCTGCGGTGGGGATCTTCCTGCTCCTGCAGACGTCCTACCGCAGCTGGCGGCTGGCGACCCTGTCCTTCCTCACGCTGCCGGTCGCCCTGGTCGGCGGCCTCATCGCGGCCTACCTCGGCAGCCGGGTGATCACGCTGGGCTCGCTGGTCGGGTTCCTCACCGTGTTCGGCATCGTCGCCCGCAACGGGATCATGCTCATCAGCCACTGCCAGCACCTGGAGGAGCAGGAGGGCCTCCCCTTCGGGCCGGCGCTCGTCATCCAGGGCGCGAAGGAGCGGCTCGTGCCGATCCTCATGACGGTCCTCACCACCGGGCTGGCGCTCGTGCCGCTGGTCCTCGCCGGGTCCATCCCGGGCCAGGAGATCGAGCACCCGATGGCCATCGTCATCCTCGGCGGCCTGGTCACCGCGACGCTGCTCAACCTGTTCGTCGTCCCGTCGCTGTACCTGCGCTTCGCGAAGAGCCGTCGGGACCGGGACGCGGCCGCGCCGACTCCCGCGTAGGGTCGCTGCCCGTGAGCGGCGGGTGGCGGCGGCTGGGACGGCGGCTGGTCGGCCGTGGCGGCGGGTCTGCCCGGCGGGCCTACCAGGGCGACCACACCGGCCCGGTGGTGCTGGACTACAGCCCCGCACACGACGGGGACGCCGATCCCGGCGAGGTGGTGTGGGCCTGGGTGCCGTACGAGGAGGACCACGGCCGGGGCAAGGACCGCCCGGTGCTCGTGGTCGGCCGCGACGGGTCGCACCTCATCGCGCTGCAGATGACGAGCCGGGACAACACCCGGGACGCCGACGAGGCTCGCCACGGCCGGGTGTGGCTCGACCTCGGCCCCGGGGCGTGGGACGCCCGGGGACGCGCCAGCGAGGTGCGCCTGGACCGGTTGCTGCGGCTGGCCCCCGACGCGGTGCGCCGTGAGGGTGCCCGGCTCGACCGGGACCGGTTCGACACGGTGGCCGCCGGGCTGCGCCGCGTGCACGGCTGGTGAGTTCGGGCCGAGGACCGTGCGCTGGTAACCTTGCTCGTCGCGTGCGCGCCCAGGTCGTGCGCGCCCGCCGTGCGGACCGCCACCGGTGCCCCCACCACCGACAGTCAGGTCCTCGCGGCTCCAGCACGGAGCACCGCCCTCACCGACCTGTCCGAACGCACAAGAAGGCTTCCTCGTGGCGAACATCAAGTCCCAGATCAAGCGGAACCGCACCAACGAGCAGCGGCGGCTGCGCAACAAGGCCGTCAAGTCGGAGCTGAAGACGCTCGTGCGCACCTTCCGTGAGGCGGCGGCGTCCGGCGACAAGGACGCGGCGGCCACCGCCCTGCGCCACGCCTCCCGCAAGCTCGACAAGGCCGTGAGCAAGGGCGTGATCCACAAGAACCAGGCCGCGAACCGCAAGTCGGCGATGGCCAAGCAGGCCGCCGACCTCTGACGCCCCTCCCCTCCTCCGCAATAACCAGGGTTGTTGCCGTCATCCGTGCCGGATAGCGGCAACAACCCTGGTTATTGCGCTGTGGGGCGTGGTCAGGAGCGCGCGGCGGTGATCGTCATGACGGCCCGCTCGACGGCGTAGACGGCGTCGCGGCCGCCCCCCTTGACGGCGACGTCCGCCTCGGCGAGCGCCACGAGCCCGGCCGCGAGCCCCTCGGGCGTCCAGCCGCGCAGCTCCTTGCGGGCCCGGTCGACCTGCCAGGGAGGCATGCCGAGCTCCTTGGCCAGGTCCGCCGGCCGGCCTCCCCGGGCCGCGCCGACCTTGACCATGGTGCGGAGCTTGACGGCCATCACCGCCAGCATCGGGATCGGGTCGACCCCGACGTCGATGGCCTGCCGGACCAGCATCAGCGCCCGTTCCCGTTGACCGGCCACCACCGCGTCCGCCACCTTGAACCCGGTCACCTCGGCACGCCCCCCGTAGTAGCGGTCGACGTCCTCGACGTCGATGTCGCGGCCTGGCGGGACGTCGGCCACCAGCTGCGCGCAGCCGGCGGCCAGCTCGCGCAGGTCGGAGCCGACCGCCTCGACGATTGCGCGCACGGCGTGCGGCGTGGCCCGGCGACCGGCGTCGCGGAACTCCGCGGCCACGAGGTCGTGCTTCTCGGCGTCCTTCTTCAGCGGCGGGCAGTCGACCACGACGGCCTGGGGACAGGCACGGATCGCCTCGAGCAGCGCGCGGCCCCGCTGGCCGCCGGCGTGCCGCAGCGCCAGGACGACGTCGGGCTGGACGTCGTCCAGGTAGCCGGCGGCGTCGGCGAGGAAGGCCTCGCTCGCCTGCTCGACGCCCTCGACCAGCACGAGCCGGGGCTCACCGAACAGGGAGGGGCTCGTCCACGTGGCGAGCTGGCCGCTCTCGTAGAGCGCCGCGTCCACGGCCACGACCTCGAGGTCGGCGCCCGCCTCGCGCGCACGGCGGCGCAGTCGCTCGAGCGCCCGGTCGGCGAGGAGCCCCTCGGTCCCGGTGACCAGCACGACCGGCGCAGGCTCCAAGTCCCGCCAGGTCGCGACGGATGCCTTGCCGCCGCGGCCGGCGGCCGACCCTCGTCCCGACGCCACGAGGTCAGCCTGCCACGCCCCGGCGACGGTCGCTGCGCCGCCACCCACAGGTCCTGCGCGGCGCCCCCGACCGCGACGGACCCGTGCACGTCGGTGCGCATCACCGTCGCCCCCGTCGACGCCAGCAGCTCGAGCGCCGCCGGCGTCGGGTGCCCGTAGTCGTTGCCGGTCCCCGCGCTGACGAGCGCGACCCGCGGCGCCAGCAGCCGGTGCAGGCCCGGGTCCTGCGCCGCCGAGCCGTGGTGGGCGGCCTTGAGCACGTCGACCGGTGCGACGTCCGGCGTGCCCCCGTCGGTCAGCTCTCGCCGCAGCGCCACCTGCGCGGGTGGCTCGACGTCGCCGGCGGCCAGGAGCCGCAGCCCGGCCACGTCGAGAACGAGCCCCACGCTGGCGTCGTTCGCCCCGTCTCCGTCACCCTCGAGCAGCCGCGACGGCCACACCACGCGCCATCTCACGTCCCCCGCCGTCCCCGACACGCCCGCCCAGGCGGCACCGGCCGGCACGTCCGCCTCTTGCAGCGCGGCCGACACCCGCTCGGCCTGCCGTGCCGGTACCGCCAGGGGGCTGGTCAGCACGCGCGTCACGCGGCGGCCGTCGAGCACGCCCGCGATCCCGCCCACGTGGTCGGCGTGGAAGTGGCTCAGCACGAGCAGGTCGACGACCGCGACGTCGAGCGCCCTCAGGCAGTCGTTCACCGGCCCGGGCTCCGGTCCGGTGTCCACGACCACGGCCGAGCGGGGCCCGGACCGGACCACGAGGGCATCGCCCTGACCGACGTCGCACGCGACCACGGTCCAGGACGGCGGCGGCCACGGAGTCGAGCGGACCCGGACGACGGCGACCCCGGCGGACGCCGCCGTGCAGG
>JBMOMI010000113.1:0-8971 GCA_049325235.1 Actinomycetota bacterium
CTGCTCACCGAAGAACTCACCGCCCTGCACGCATCACTCCCCGGCGACCGCCGCCCACTGACCTACCAGCTCAGCGTCGCATGACTTTCAACCAGCCGCAGAGGCCTACCCGAGGAGGTCTGAGGCTCATGACGTGGGGGGCCATATCGCGTCCGAGAAGTGCGGAACGTCAGGCAAATGCCCGCTGGCGGCAAGGTTTAACGACGAGGACGTCGAGACCTTCGACGGTGATGCAGGAGTGGCCATGGCGAAGTTGATCTACGCGTCGAACATGTCCCTCGACGGCTGCACCGAGGACGAACGCGGCGCGTTTGACTGGGCTCCCCCGGACGACGACGTCTTCGCGTTCATCACCACGCTCATGCGGTCCGCAGGCACGTACCTCTACGGGCGGCGTATGTACGAGACGCTGGCCGTGTGGGAGACCGACTCCACCCGGGCTGCGCAGTCGGACCTCATGGCCGACTACGCGAGCGCATGGCAGGCGGCGGACAAGGTCGTCTACTCCTCGACCCTGACCGCCCCGCTCACCGCGAAGACTCGGCTCGAACGCCGCTTCGACCCCCGCGCCGTCCACGACCTGAAGGCCGACGCCAGTAGGGATCTCTTGGTGGGTGGCCCGAACCTCGCAGCACAGGCTCTCGTCGCCGGACTGGTCGACGAGCTGGCCCTGTTCGTCTGGCCGGTCGTCCTCGGTGGGCGCAACCCCGCACTGCTGACCGACGCGCGCGCCGATCTTGAGCTCATCGACGAGCACCGGTTCAGCAGCGGCGTCGTCCACCTCCGCTACCGCCTTCGGTAGGTGGCCACACTCGGGAACCTGGCGACCGCCAGTGGGCAGCTCCTCCTGGCCACCGCGAAGGTCCGGACGTCGCCCGAGGTGACCACGCCGTGCGGTCACCGCCCATAGACCCCTCGTCGGCAGCATCGGAGACGAGCCCGCGAAGGCCGCGCCATCCGATGCATCGAGCGCTGAGGAGCGCCCCATTGATGTACGCTCCGTCATGGCCCAGACGGCGATCGCGAGGCTCTTCTCGCACGGCAGAAGTCAAGTCGTGCGGCTACCCATGGAGTTCCGACTGCCCGGAGACCGGGTGCGCGGCAGGAACCAACTGCCGGCACCCGTCGGCGAGGAGATCTTCGAGTGAGCTACCTGCTGGACACCAACACCGTGGTCGCTGCTGCGCAACACACCACCCCAGGTGCGGGAACGGTACCGGCAGGCCCCAGCGTCCGAGGACGACCTCGCGCTCTCATCCGTGGTCCGGGCGTCGCCCTGTCCGAGCAGGACCGGTACGACGCGTGGTTCCGGCTGGCTACTCGACGTCGACGAGATGAACGGTGATGCCCAGCACGCTGGCCGGTGCCCGGGCGAGCCTTGCGTCGCACGTCACGAGCTCGGCGTCGAGCTGGCGGGCCAGCGCTACATAGAGGGCGTCCCGGGTCGCCACGTTGTCACGCAGCGTCCACGCGTCCTCAAGTAGCGGGGCGCACGGGTACCGGGTGATCGGTGCACGCGCCAGCTGCCGCAGCCGGGGGCGGACGAGCGGGGCGTCGTCCGGGTCGTCGCGAGCCATCCGGGCCAGCGCAGAAAGCACCTCGGCGTCCAGGTGTGCCGGTGCCGTCACGGTCTGGCCGCGCAAGGAGTCGGCCGCGCGCTTCCCGACCTTGGTCCGCCGGACCAGCTCGACGACGGCCGTCGCGTCAACGACGACCAGCGCCACGGGCCAGCTCCCCGTCTGCCTCGGCGCGAGCGAGGTCCAGCGCCTCCGTCGCCCGACGTTGGTCCGCGGCCTCCGGCAGCTGGTCGAGCTCAGCGAGCCATTCGTCGACCGTCGGCGTGGACACGTGCTCGGTCAGCACGGCAACGGTGTAAGCGCGCAGGCTCATCCCACGTTCGGCGGCACGACGGGCCAGGACGGTGTGCACGTGCTGGGGCACCCCGCGGATGTTCATGTCCACGAGACGACGGTAGCACTTTGCTACCGTCGTCTGGGCGCCGACGACCCCAGCACTCCAACGTGTCGAGCCGACCCGCGCATCAGCGCAGCCTGGCCAAGGCCCGGTTCACCTCGTCCACGTCGAACGCCGCCGGGTCGAACTGGCTGGCGTCGGCCAGGCCCAGCCAGTCCAGCCGGTCCTGGTGCTCAGGGTGCTGGGGGTCGGCGAGGATCTCCACCAGCTCGTCGTACCCCCAGACGCCCCCGCAGTCCTCCGGCGGCGCCGCGCGACGCCCGCCGAGGCACGACGGGTACGCCAGCGTGGGGCTGCGGTCGAGCACCTTCTCCACCACGATCTCGTGCACCCAGTCGTCGCCGAAGTCGTACGTGTACCGGATCCTGTCCGTGGCCTGCGGAGCGACCTGCTCCAGCGTGACCCGCCCCTCGGCCCGATGACCCAGCTCCCGGTCCTCGAGCCCGAAGTCGCCGTACGGCGTCTCGAACACGTGCAGGTGCCCGCCGTGCCAGCCGAAGGCGATCTGGATCAGGTCGTGCAGGCCGGCCAGGCTGACGTCCGCCGGAACCAGCAGCCGCCGCCAGATCGGCGGCTTGGCGCCTCGCAGGCCCACCTTCACCTGGTAGATGGGCGCCGCACCGTCCGAGGCTTTCCGCTTCGGCGGCAGCTTCGCCAGGGCGGGCCGGCCGAGGGCCGGACCTCCGCGCCCGTCGCGCGGCCCACCGCCCGCGCCACCCAGGAGGGTCGCGAGCGCTTCCAGGGCGCTCACCGCAGGCGCGTCGGCGTGCCCCCGCCGCCGCGCCTCGGCGGGCCGACGCGCCTTCGGCAGGGCGGCCAGCCTGGTGCGCACCAGCTGCGCCAGCACCGGGTACGGCGGGGCCTCCTCGTCGTCCTCGTCGTCCTCGACGAGCCCCTCCTCGTCGTGCACCGCTCGCGCCTGCAAGGCCTCCTCCACGTACCAGCGCAGCGCGGCTGGCTCCAACTCCTGGGTCCTGACGTCCAGGCCCTCGGCGCGGCCGCCCGCGCGGAGGTCCTCCAGCGCTGCGGGGAGCTCGGTGGCGTCCAGGAAGAGGATGTGCGCGGCTGCACCACAGTTGACCTCGTCCACGACCACCAGGAATGCGTGGCCGCGCCCGGCACGCTCGAACCTGGCCGCCAGCACCGATGTCGTCCCCTGGACGTCGTACAGCCGCAAGCAGTCACCGACCCGTATGGGCGCGGTGAGCTCAGGGCCCCAGCGTGGCTCGGGGACCCCCGCGGCGACGAGCCGGCGAGCGGCCGCGGAGGCGGCTTTGGCCACCTGATCCTGCGCGCCAGCGGCGACCGCACCGATCGCCAGCAGCAGGGCTAGCCCTCCACTGCCGGCCTCGGCCTCGATCTGAGGGATGAGCCCGCCGACCACCGCCGGCACCACCTCGTCCCCGGCGATGACCACGAGAGCCACCAACGAGGCGCCGGCCAGCTCCGCTTGCAGCGGATCCTCGAACTCGGCCAGCGTGGCGGCACTTTCCAGCAGCGCACCGAGCATCTCCGCGGCGTCGACGTCCTCGCCGGAGCAGGCAGGGCACCGGCACGGCTCCCGCGTGCCCTGGACCAGCGCCGGTCCGGCTCGGCGCAGGGTCTTCCTGTTCTGCTTGTCCCGGGTGTTCCGACGAGAACGGCTCATCGGGCCATCGTGCCGCCCTCGCCGCCACGAGTCGAGCTTCCCCCGCGGCGCGTCCCGGGATCGGGTTGATACAGCCAGGTTCCCCAGGCCGCCCTGGTCACCGAGCCTTCAGCGGGTCGTGCCCCACCATCATCAGCTCCCGGCGCCACCGGTCGTCGCCGAGGGGCCCGGCCCCCTCGTCCCGGCGGGCGGCGACGAACCCGACCACCTGCCGCATCAGCTCGAGGTCCGCCCCGGTGAGGTCCTGTCGCCGCTTGGACAGCAGCCGGGCCACCCGCAGGCCGGTCTCCCGAGCGTCGGGGTCGCCGGGCAGCAGCTCGGGCACCTCCTGCGCCGGCTCGGAGGCCAGCCGGTCCCGCAGCGCCGCTGCGCTCGGCCACCCGGTGCACGAACTCGCCGACATCGAAGCGCTCCCCGGTGGCCGTGCCGCCGTACACCACGGTGCGCCGCAGGTGCTCCCCGATCTCGACGGGCAGCTGGGCGGCCAGGTTGTCGGCGAGACCCTCCGGGACCCGCTCGCCCAAGGTCTCCAGCAGCGAACGGGTCGCCCGCTGGCGTCCCCCCGAGAGCTCAGCCGGGCGCGGTCCTGGTCCTGGACCGTTCCGATGAACTCGTCGTGCTGCACCTCGCCACCTCCTCAGCCGCTCTCGCGGTCCGGGCTGTCCAGCCGGAAGAAGTTGCTGTCCGACCCGTCCTTGGTGTGCTCCTGGTAGATGAAGCGGAGGTTGCGGGCGTCGAAGCTGGTGAACCACTCGTCCCAGGAGATGTGCTGCAGCCGGTCGCCGCCGTAGCCGGGGAAGTCGAACCGCAGCACACCCGAGCGCCCCTCGTGCTCGCTACCGGGCACCGTGGCCGGCTGCGCCCCCCGTTGCTCGGCCCACCGGCGGATCACGTCGTGGTCGCGCGTCACCAGCGTCTGGCCGGCCCGGTCCTCGTGCTCCTGTACGGAGCTGATCTGCTTGGTGCTCGCCATGGGTACCTCCCGTGTGATGGCCTCCCGCGCCCGTACCCACCTGGGAGCGAGCGTCACCTGCTGGGCGGGCGGACAGCCCGACAGGCCGGGAATGTTGCGCCGGCAAGCACCGTTGCGGCTCACGGCGCCATCGACCGACGCCATCGACCGACGGAGATGAACCCGTGCCTGCTGTCACCGCCGACACGCTCACGCTGCCGCGCATCGCCGAGCCCGACCCGGCCACCACCCCGCCGCGGCCGGTGCTCGCCGTGCACACCGCACCCAGCGGGTTCGAGGGCGAGGGGTTCCCGGTACGCCGGGCGTTCGCCGGGGTGGATCTGCGGGTGCTCGACCCGTTCATCCACATGGACCAGATGGGCGAGGTGGAGTACGCCCCCGGCGAGCCGAAGGGCACCTCGTGGCACCCCCACCGTGGGTTCGAGACGGTGACCTACCTGATGGACGGGGAGTTCGCCCACCAGGACTCGAACGGCGGCGGCGGCCTGATCACCAACGGGGACACCCAGTGGATGACGGCCGGGGCCGGAATCCTGCACATCGAGGCCCCCCCGGAGCACGTGGTGACCAGCGGCGGCCTGTTCCACGGCATCCAGCTGTGGGTCAACCTGCCCCGGGTGCTCAAGCTGGCCCCGCCTCGCTACCAGGACATCCGCGGTCCTCAGGTGGGGCTGCTGTCCTCCCGGGACGGGGGGGCGCTGGTGCGCGTCATCGCTGGTGAGGTGGACGGGCACGCCGGTCCCGGGATCACGCACACCCCGATCACCCTGGTGCACGCCACGGTGTCCCCTGGGGCCCAGCTGACCCTGCCCTGGCGGCCGGACTTCAACGCCCTGGTGTACGTGCTGGCCGGACGGGGGACGGCCGGCCCCAAGCTGCAGCCCGTGCGCACGGGGCAGCTGGCCGTCTTCGGACCCGGGGGGTCGATCACCGTCCGCGCCGAGCGTGGACACGAGAGCCGCAGCCCGCAGCTGGAGGTCCTGGTGCTCGGCGGGCAGCCGATCCGGGAGCCGGTCGCCGCCTACGGTCCGTTCGTCATGAACAGCAAGGCGGAGATCATCCAGGCGTTCGAGGACTACCAGAGCGGCCGGTTGGGGCAGATCCCGGCCGCGCACGCCACCGTGCGCGCCGCCACGCCGGACGCCTGAGGTCCGTCCCCGCCCGCGTGCTGCATCTACCGATCACCTGCGCCGGTAGACGTCAGCGCGGTGATCGATGCTCACCACTCGTACGACGTGCACGGTGTCGTCGATCTGGTAGATGACGCGGTAGTCACCTAGCCGAGCGGCGTGGAGTCCGGCAAGGTCGAGACGCAGTGGTCGCCCGACCCGTCCGGGCGTTTCGGCCAGGCGCCCGTAGACGAACTCGGCCACCGCAGTGGCCACCTTCTCGGGCAGGCGCCGGATGTCACGTTGCGCCGTGGGCGCCCAGGTCACCTCGTACGGCGAGTGGGTCACTTGGCCCGGACGAGGGCGAGCAGCTGATCCTTCGAGAGCGGCTCGTCTTCGCCGGCGGCGATCTCCGCTTCGGCCTTGCGGATGCGGCGCCTGAGCCCCGGGTTGCTCAAGATGTTCAGCGTCTCCTCCAGGCCCTCGAGGTCCTCGACACTGAGCACCACCGCGGCCGGCCGGCCATGCTTGGTGATCACGATGCGCCCGCGCTCCCGCTCCAGTCGGTCGACGACCTGCGAAAGGTGGTTCTTCACGTCCGCGAGCGACATGTGATCAGCCGACGACGTCATGGCTACAAGTCTAGCCAGACCGTGGGAACGTCACCACCGTACCGGCTGGAGATGCTGGCTACCTACGACGCCGCAGCCCGCACGTGCAGCCGGGTGGTCGTCCCCGACAGGTCCGACCGCATCTCGACCACGTCGCACAGCTGGTGGACCAGCCACGGCCCGCGGCCGTTCTCCGCGTGGTCGGAGGGCAGGTAGCGGCCCGCCAGGGGGTCCTGGATGTGGCCGGCGTCGCGAAGCTCGCACACCAGCTCCCCGGCGGCCTGGCCAGTCGAGCCGTCGGCGCCGGGCTCGGTCCACACCCACAGGGTCCCCCCGCCACCGCCATGGCGCAGCGAGTTCGTCGCCACCTCGGTCACGGCCAGCAGCGCGTCGTGGATGCGCCCCCGGTCCAGCCCGGCGGCCCGGGCGTGCCGGCGGACAAAGCGCCGTAGGGCCATCAGCCGGCCCGGGCCGTACGCCAGGGCATCGGCCCAACCGGGAGGCGGCGGCAGCGGAGGCACCGGCCCGTGCACCGTGGACGGGGGGACGAAGCGCGCACGGGGCCGGCGTACGCCGACCTCGAGCAGCAGTGGATGGGTCACCTCGGCGTCGGCCAACACCTCGGGAGCGAAGCCCGCGGCGTCGTACGGGCAGAGGATCGCCCCGGGCCGGCCGGCGAAGGCCACGTTGAGCAGCGCCTCGTGCGAGGTGGCCGCCCGAGTCTCGGCGGGGGTGCGACCGGGCCAGATCGGTTCCCCGACGAACGCGAGGGGACGCCCGGCGTGGGCGTCGGCGAACCGGCGTACCTCAGGGATGATGCGGCCCGGGTTGCGACCCAGGTCCCGCAGGTCGGCGAACGACAGGTGGTCGCGCAGCCCGTCCAGGTGGCGCTCCAGCAGGGCCCGCCGCTGGGGCGGGACCGCCACCAGGACCGCCAGCCCCGGGCCACGCCGTCGGCGAGGAACGGCAGCACCCCGCCGACGTAGTCCTCCTCGTCCCGGTAGAACAGGGCCAGGTGCTCGCAGGAGGAGGCGCTGGTCGCCCTCACGCCAGGCGCACCTCCCGACTCGTCGACCCTGTGATGCCCCGAACGTACGCCGGGTCAACCCGCCGCACCGGTCGGACTGGCCGCAGAGGTGGGTCCGGGAAACCGGCGGACCCCGCCCTGCCAGACGGCGGCGACGATCGGTACACCGGGCCGGTAGGCCAGGTGCACGTACGACGGCGCGTCCAGCAGGACCGCGTCCGCCCGGGCCCCCGGCCGCAGCACGCCGACGTCGTCCCGGCGGAGCGCCCGGGCCCCGCCGGCCGTGGCCGCCCACACGGCCTGAGCCGGGGTCAGGCCCATCTCCCGCACGGCCAGGGCGATGCACAACGGCATGCTCGTGCTGTACGCCGTGCCCGGGTTGCAGTCGGTCGCCAGGGCCACGGTGGCCCCCGCGGCGAGCAGCCGGCGCGCGTCGGGGTACGCCGACCGGGTGGCGAACTCGGCGAGCGGCAACAATGTCGCCACGGTGGTCGAACCGGCGAGGGCGGCGACGTCGCCGTCATCGAGGTGCGTGCAGTGGTCGGCCGAAGCGGCCCCGTACTCCACGGCGAGCTGCACGCCCGGGCCGAGACCGAGCTGGTTGGCGTGCAGGCGCAGGGCCAGCCCGTGTGCCACTCCGGCCTGCAGCAGGGCCCGGGTCTGCTCACCGTCGAAGGCCCCGTGGTCGCAGAAGACGTCCAGCCACCGCACGTGCGCAGCGCAGGCCGGCAGCATCGCCTCGCAGACGAGGCGTACGTAGCCGTCGGCGTCGTCCCGGTACTCCGGGGGCACGACGTGCGCCCCGAGGAACGTCGCCTCGTCAGCCTCGGCGGCCGCCAGGCGAACCGACCGCACCTCGTCGGGGACGGTGAGCCCGTAGCCGGACTTGCACTCCAGGGTGGTCGTGCCCTGCCGCAGCGCCTCTCCGCGAAGCCGGCGCACCGTCGCACGCAGCAGGTCGTCGGAGGCCACGCGGGTGGCGCGCACGGTGTCGAGGATGCCCCCGGCCGTGTAGGGCCGCCCGGCCATCCGGGCCTCGAACTCGGCGGCGCGGTCGCCGGCGAAGACGAGGTGGGTGTGGCTGTCGACGAAGCCGGGCAGCACCGCGGCACCGCCGGCGTCCACCCGCCGGTCCGCCGCCGGGGCGTCCCGGCTCGGCCCCACCCAGGCGACCTGGGCCCCGTCGAAGACCACCGCCGCGTCGCGCCGCAGCCCCAGCGGGTCGGCGTCGTCGACGGCGTCGTTGGTGACGAGGGTGCCGATGTTGTCGACGACAGTGCTGCTCATCTCTACGACCTCACGCCAGCACCGCCGACACGGCGTCGTCCAGTGCCGCGGGCACGTCCTCGACCAGCAGGTGCCGTCCCTCCCGCACCACCTCCCGACCGTCACACACGACGTGTACGACGTCCGCGGCGGTGGCGCCGAACACGACGGCGTCGAGCACCGTGGTCGTGTCGTGTGCGCCGGCCAGCCGGGTGCTGTGCAGGGCGACGGTGACCAGGTCGGCCCGCATCCCGGGGGCCAGGGCACCGGCATCGGCCCAGCCGAGGGCGGCGTGGCCGTGCGCCGTGGCCGCGCGCAGCAGCGCGTCGCTGGACCAGTGGGCCCGTGACCCGGTGAGCAGCC
>JBMOMI010000114.1:0-8879 GCA_049325235.1 Actinomycetota bacterium
CTCTACCTGGACGGCAGGCACACGGTGACGCTGCCGTACACGACGCGCCGTGAGCTGCTGGAGGGGCTGGCGCTCCGCGGGCCGCGCTGGGACACCCCGCCATCCTTCCGCGGCGGAGGCGCCGACGTCCTGGCCGCCTCACGGGAGCAGGGCCTGGAGGGGGTGCTGGCCAAGCGGCTGACGTCGGTCTACGAGCCGGGTCGCCGCTCCCGGAGCTGGGTGAAGGTGAAGAACGTCCTCACTCAGGAGGTCGTGGTCGCCGGATGGCGCCCCGGTCAGGGCTCACGTGCGGGCACCATCGGGTCGTTGTTGCTCGGTATTCCGGACGGCGACGGGCTGGCCTTCGTGGGCCAGGTCGGCACCGGGTTCACCCAGGAAGCATTGCGCGACCTCGAGCGGCGACTGAAACCGTTGGCGCGCAAGACATCTCCGCTCACCGGCGACGTGCCGAGACAGCTGCTCGAGGACGCGCGGTGGGTGAGCCCCCGCCTGGTGGGCGAGGTGCAGTTCTCGGAGTGGACCCGCGACGGCCGGCTGCGTCATCCGTCGTGGCGGGGACTGCGGCAGGACAAGGCGCCGGGGGACGTCGTGCGGGAGTCGTAGGCCGTTGGCCTCTTCCGCGCGGTGGTCGCCCTGCCTTCCCTGGAGGGAGAAAGGGGGAAGATGGCATGTCCACGAAACAGGAGAAGTCTCTGCTGCACCGCACGTGCGACGCGCTCGAGACGGCCGGTCAGCAGCTGGCGGCCAGCATGCGCCAGGTGAGAGATCCGCGGCCGACCGCGGTGGGGACATGGAGCATCGGGGACACCGCCAACCACGTCTCAGGATCCGGCGGGTACTTCCTGGCCGTGGCCGAAGGGCAGGTCGCTCCGGAGCGACTGGAGGACGTCGACGAGGGGAACGCCAAGGCCCTCGTGGAGGACCCGGAACGCTCGCCACGGGTGCTGGCCGACCGGCTGCTCCGCAACGACACAGTGCTGATCCGGTATGCCAGAGCCGTGCCGGATGACCCGGTCGTCGAGCCGTTCGCCGGAGTTCGCGTGCCGTTGTCGGCCCTGGTGGGAATCCAACTCGGCGAGGTGCTGGTGCACGGCTTCGACATCGCACGTGGGGCGGGACTACCGTGGCGGATCGACCCCGACCACGCGAACCTCGCGCACCGCGCCTACCTGCCGCTGCTGCCGTACGCCGTGGACGCAGACAAAGCCGCCCACCTCCAGGTCTCCGTCGATCTGCGGATCCGTGGGATGGAGCCGCACGTCCTCGTCGTGGAGAACGGCGCACTGCGCGTGGAGCCGTCGAGCGGCCAACGCGTCGACGTCCACATGTCCGTCGATCCCGTTGCCTATCTCCTCCTGGTCTGGAACCGCATACCGGCGTGGAAGCCCCTGCTCCGGGGTCACATGCTCGTCTGGGGCCGCCGTCCGTGGATGCTGCGCAGCTTCCAGTCTGCGGTCGAGCAGTAAGTCGTTCGCCCCCCGGTCCTGTGCGCCCGTTCCGGATCGGCCGGTACGACGAGGTACCCGTCCGTGCCACCGAGCACGCGAACGCGGTCCGGCCGGAGATGCGCCAACAGCGCTACGTAGGCGCAGACGACGGCGTCGACCGCGTCCTCGACCGCCCTCAGCTGGGTCTTACGGCGCGCGGCTGCCACGGAGCGGCGCACCTGCCCCCATGCCGGGTGCCGGCGCAGGGCGAGCGGGGGGTCGGCGGCCTCCAGGGACTCCAGGTGGTCCAGCAGGCGGACCAGCTCGTGCCTCAGCAGCTCGAGGTCCCTGCCCGGCTTCTGCTTGTAGCGGAGCGCCGAGTCGAGCTCGAAGAGCTGGACGATCGCGGGGTGCGGGTAGACCTCGATGGCGCGACGTCGGGCGGTCGATGCCGGCGCGACGTCCAGGCTGAGCTCGCGGGCGAGACGCGCTGCCCGGCCGCCGTCGGCGAACACCGGCATGCTGCGGTTGGCGGCATGGCAGCCGATCCCGAAGCGGCCGAAGTACCGGCCGACGAGCCGCTCGCAGTCGCGCATGCCGGTGTCGTTCCTCACGATCAGCGGCGCGTCGAACGCAACGAGGCAGCCCTCCTCCATCCGTGGACGCAACCACCCCAGGATCTCGTCGTCCGTGCGAAGCGTGGTCAGCTCGACGAGCCCGCCGGCCTCGTCGACGGCGGCGAGTCCCGTCCGGGCGCGAGTGCCCCACGCCAGGTCGACCCCGAGGAGCAGCATCCGTCCTTCTTACACCTGCGTCGGGGAGGATGGCCGGCGTGAAGGCCGCGGTGATCGGCACCGGATGGGGCCAGGTGCACGTCGACGCCCTGCGACGCGACGGCGTCCAGGTCGTGTCCGTCGCCGGCAGTGGCCGGGACGGCAGCCGGGACTGGCGCGAGCTGGTGCGGTTGCCTCTGGACCTCGTCACCATCGCGACGCCCGCCGCGACGCACGCCCCTCTGCTGGCGGCCTTCGAGCACCTGCCCGTGATCTGCGAGAAGCCGGTGCTGGGCCTGGCCGGCAACCGGTCGCTGCTGCCGGTCCGGCGACACGACGTCTGGGTGAACTACGCGTTCGCCTTCCTGGAGTCCGCCAGGGCCCTGGCGAACGCCCTGCCGAGAATTGGCGCGCCGCAACGGGTCGAGGTCTGCTCCTGGCACGACCTGGGCCTTGCCCGGTTCTCCGACCTGGACATGCTGTTGGAGGTGTCGAGTCACCCGCTGTCGTTCGTCGTCGACCTGCTCGGTACACCGGCAGCCGCCGGTGTCGTGCGGTCTTCCGCATCCGGATCTCTGGCCCTGCCGCTGCAGGTGGGCGGCGTCCCCACTGAGGTGCACTGCCGGCGGCAGCCCGGGCTAGGCGGGCTTCGCCACCAGGTGCGGATGACCGGCGTGGACGGCGTCCTAGAGCTGGGGGGACACTGGCGCAACGGCTCTCGCTGGTCGTTCGGGCCGGTGCTCCTGGACGGCGCGCCGGTCAGTGCCGTGGAGGACCCCCCGGAGGACTGCTGGCACGAGGCCAATGTGCGCAGTATCAGGACGGCGGTCGCGGTGGTGCGCGGGGACCTCGCGGCTTCGGACGCCGTGGCCGCCGGCCTGTTCTCGCTGGAGCGAGCGCTGCCGATCGACCTGGTGGTCCGTCAGGCGTGCGGCGCGACTCAGGTTGTCGGACCCGGCACCTAGCGTCGTGCCACCAGCCGGGAGACGATCGAGGGGAGCCGATGATGACCGACGCGATGATGGAAGCCTGGCTCGACCAGGAGGACCGCCACGTGGCCGAGACGATCCGGCGTCACGGCTGCTTCATCCAGTACGTGATGGGGTGTACGTGCGGCCGGTGCGGCGAGCAGACCTCCTTCGCCTACACGACCGGCCTGTTCGGGCTGGGGCACCCCGAGCTGCTGGTCTTCGGCGTCGACCAGTCGACGGCCGCCGGCGTGCTCAACGACCTCTTCCGCAGGGTCAAGGCCGGCGCGGACCTCGTACCCGGTGAGCTGATCACCTTCCCCGACTGGCCACACCGCATGGTCGTGGAGCTGGTGCCGAACCCGGGCGAGATCGTCTTCACCGCCAACCGGCACTACGACCGTCCGCCCGAGGTCTCGGTGCCCGTGCTGCAGCTGACTTGGGACGACACGGCCGGGCGCTTCCCGTGGGACGACGGGTACAGCGTGCCGCCGGCTGTTCAGCCGCGCCCGGGGACGTTCGCCGCCTGATGCCCGGTCGGGCGGGACAGCACCGCCTCGGCGGCCCGCTCCCCCGAGGCGACGCAGTCCGGCACGCTCATGCCGTCGTAGGCGCTGCCGGCGACGAGCAGACCCGGCCAGCGTAGAAGCAGCTCGCGGAGCTCGGCGACCCGGCGGGTGTGACCGACGGTGTACTGCGGCATGACGTCGAGCCAGCGCTGCACCCAGGTGGCCAGCGGAGGGGCCTGCACACCGAGCATCTCCCCGAGTTCCTCACGAGCCACGGCGACCAGCTCGTCGTCCGGGGCGTCGTGCACCAGGTGGCTCCGCCGCCCGTCGGGAACCACCCGCAGCAGCACGTGCCCGTCGGGCGCGCGGCCGGCGAACTTCACCGACGACCACGTGCACGCCCGGACGGCGCGGCCCTCTGCGCGCGGGACGAGGTAGCCGTGCCCGTCGAGCGGGTGCGGGACGTCGTCCCGCCGGTACGCCAGGGTCACCGAGGCCGTCGACGCGACCGGGAACGAGCCCAGCCGACTCGACAGGTCGTCGTCCACGCCCGTGGTGATCGCAGCAGCCACTGGTGCCGGGACCGCGAGCACCACGACATCGGCGTCCAGCGCCCCACCGGGGGTGACGACAGACCAGCCGCCGTCGGCGGGACTGACCGAGCGGACCGGCGTCCCGGTGCGGACGTCGGCCCCGGCCAGCCGGGCGGCGAGGGCGGACGGCAGCTCGCCCATCCCGCGAGCCGGGGCACCCAGCGCGACCTCGGAGCGCCGGGACCGCACGGCCTCGCGCCGTCGGGCGAGGACGGCGCGCAGCAGGCCCCCGTACGCCGCCTCGTCCGCGCGCAGCTGCGGCAGTGCCGCCAGGACGCTGAGTGCCGCTCCGTCGGCGGCGAAGACGCCGCTGACGAGCGGTTCGACGAGCCGCTCGTACGCCTGGCGGCCGAGGCGCCGCGACGTGAAGTCGGCGACGGACTCGTCGCCGTCGTCGGCGCGGGGCGGTACGGCCAGCTCGAGCGCCATCCGCGCTTTACCGGCCGGGGACAGCACCCGGGTCGTGGCGATCGGGCCGACCTTCTGCGGCACCAGACCGGTCAGCCCCTCGGGCAGGGGGCGGAGCCGCCCGCGGCGCACGACGTAGGTCCGGCGGGTCGCGTCGTCCGTGCTCTGCAGGCGTGGGGTGAGGCCGAGCTCGTCGACGAGGCGGCTGATCGCCGGCTTGGCGAGCACGAGGGTGTCGGCGCCGCCCTCGACGACGAAGCCGTCGTGGTGCTCGGTGCGCACCTTGCCGCCGAGCCGGTCCCCGGCCTCGAGCAGGGTCACGCGGGCGCCGGAGGCGTGCAGCCGGTAAGCCGCGGTCAGGCCGGTGATGCCACCGCCGACGACCACGACGTGCGGTGCGGCCGGTGTCGTCACGAGGCGCTCCGGCGGGCCGGGACGTAGGCGCACGCCGGGTCCTCGGAGAAGGGGTTGCCGGAAACGGCGTAGGCGCGTCCGCGACTGCCCCCGCAGACGGTGCGGAACTCGCAGACACCGCAGCGTCCGGTGAGGTTGCGGGGGTCGCGCAGCGCGGTGAACAGGGGGTGGTTGCGGTAGACGTCGACGACGTCGTCGCGGCGGACGTTGCCGGCGGACAGCGGCAGGAAGCCGGACGGCGTGATCTCGCCGAGGTGTGAGACGAACAGGAAGCCCCGCCCGTCGTTGACGCCCTGGACGGGGCGGTGCAGGCCGTCGCCGAAGGCGAACCCGGCGCCGCTGCTGTGGCCTCCGCGCTGGGCGACGACGCGGCGGTACATCGGTGCCGCGGTGGCCTTGACGTCGTGGTCGGACGTGGACGCCAGCTCGTGCAGCCAGGTCAGCACCTGCTCGGTGCGCTCGGCCGAGATCATGCTCAGCTGCTGGCCGCGGCCCATCGGGACGAGGAAGAAGACGCTCCACTGGACGGCGCCCACTTCGCGGACGAACTGCGCCATCCGCGGCAGCTCGTCGACGTTGTGGGTGGTGACGGTCGTGTTCACCTGAGTGGTCAGGCCGACCTCACGCGCGTTGCGGAGGATCGTCATCGTGCGTTCCCACGACCCACGGGCGCCTCGGAACGCGTCGTGCGTGTCCGGGGTGGCAGAGTCGAGGCTCAGCGCGATGCGGCGCACGCCGGAGTCCTTCACGCGCCGCAGCCGCTCCACGGTCGGCAGTGCCGTGGCGGTGGGAGTGAGCGAGCAGCGCAGTCCGCGCTCGTCGGCGTAGGCGATGAGGTCGTACAGGTCCTTGCGCATCATCGGGTCGCCGCCGGTGAAGACCAGGATGGGCGAGCCGAACTCGGTGAACCGGTCGATGAGCGCGATACCCTCGTCGGTGGTGAGCTCCTGCGGGTGGCGCTGGTGCTGGGCGTCCGCGCGGCAGTGCAGGCACGCGAACGCGCAGGCGCGAGTGAGCTCCCAGGCGATGGTGAACGGGGCACGGTCGAAGTCGACTCCGGCCATCCAGCTGTCGCGCTGCCGCCGGTCGCGGCGCGCGAGGTCGACCGTCGAGGGGGCAGGGGCAGTCACGGTCGACAATCCTGAACATTCCGCCCGGGTCTGGGCAGGGACTTAGGTCCCCGGCTGCTGGCGGCCGGCAACCCGCCGCGTCGTCACGCTGGCTTCACGTTGCTGAACGCGTCCGGCAACACGACACACTTGACGTGCCGTGCTCATCAGCCGCTGCGCCCCTTCGCCCGCTCAGTGAGCCAGCCGGCGACGGATCGGACATAGGCGGCGTAGTCCTGCCGCGCGGCGCCTGCAGCCGCCGCGACCACCTCGACGTCCACATCGAGGTACTCATGGACCACGACGTTGCGCAGCCCGACGGATGGCTGAAGCCTGAGCGCCACGTCGGGATCCAGACAACCAGCCCGCGCCGCTGCGTCGAAGGACGAGCGGTAGTCCGTCACCGCCTCCCCCAGTACCGAGGCCGCCACATGGCTGTTGATGGCAACGGCGAGCTGGACCAGCTGGGTGAGCACGTGCTCGACGACGTGCCGGTCATACCGACTGGAGCGCAGTCGTTCCGCCGTGATGTCACCAAGACCGTCGAGGTCCTGCAGCAACAAGCTCATACTTGCCAGGCGCTCCTGGACGACTCCAGCCCGCAGGTCGCGTGGTGTCATCAGACGTGCGTCCGGAGCAGGTCGAGCTGGTTCCTACGCAGGTGATCCGTGTCCATCCGCTCCATCGAAGCCGCGATCTGGGCCCTGGCGTGCAGCCCCTCGAACGCCTCGTAGAGGGCTTCACCGAACACGAGAGCCTGCTCGCGCGCGACCGGACCAGCCGTGTTCAGCACCATGAGGTCCACGTCGCCGATGCCCGCCAACCGGGCAACCTCGTCGAGCAGCGGGAGGACCTTGGCCGGGTCGTACGCGGCGAACCGCACCGCGACGTCGAGGTCGCGTGGCTCCGGGACCGCCGCGTCCAGCACGCTGCCGAAGACGACGAGCAGAGACACGTCGTACCGCTGGCAAAGGGACGCCAAGGCGCTGGCCTCTGCAGCAGCCTGCAGTCGCGTGAGCGCCTGCCGCACCTGGTTCACGCCTCCACAGTATGGGCCAACACCACCCCCCGCGATGGCGTGCAGCGACGCTGCGGTCAGCCCTCGCACCCGACGCCGTCGTCGTTGCCGTCGAAGCGGTGCGGGTCCGGAGCCAGCACCGTGAAGTCGCGGTGCGGGATGTCTCCGCAGTCGAGGTCGCCGACGTCCGCGGGCGGCGGGATGCACACGTCTGGGTAGGCGGGCTCGCAGGACGTCGCTGGCGCGGCCGGAACGGGAACCGGCGCCGGCACAGGTGCCGGCTCGGGGGCCGCGACCGCGGTGCCGACGTCCGACTCGACCGGGAGGTCGCTCGTCGGCACACCCTGCCCGGGGCACGACGACAGCACCCGCACGACGGCGTCGCGCTCTGCGGCGGTCACCCAGGCGCCGTACTTGGCCTTGACCGCGACCTGCCGCGCCACGAAGGCGCACCGGAACGACCGGTTCGGCGGCAGCCAGGTCGCGGCGTCCCCGTCGCCCTTCTGCATGTTCAGCGAGCCGTCCACCGCGAGCAGGTTCAGCGGGTCGTTCGCGAACGCCACCCGACGCTGCGGGGACCACTGCTGGGCCCCCTTCTGCCAGGCGTCCGAGAGCGCGACGACGTGGTCGATCTGGACGAGCTCGCTGGTTCTCTCGCCGCGCAGGAACGTGACCTGCCGTCCCGAGTACGGCTCGTCGAGGACGCCGGACAGCACGACGCAGCCGTTCGTGCCCGGCTTGGTCTCCACCTGGGTCAGGTCGCGGCGCAGGATGTCGTTGCGCGTGTCGCACCCGTTGCGGTCGGTGTCCGCCCAGCGCTGCCCGAACAGGTCCCGGTCGTAGCCCGTGCGGGGCGCGCGGCCCTTGACTTCGAGAGTGCCGAGCAGCGCCAGAGCCGGGGACTCGGGTAGCTGCTCCGGCGCCGACTCGGCCGGCCTCGTCGTGCTGGAGGTGGGCGTCGTGCTGGAGGTGGGCGTCGTGGCGGAGGTAGGCGCCGCGGCGACGGGCACGCGGTCCTCACCCGTCGGGGCCGGCGAGACCGCGCCACCGACTCCCGTCGTCACCACCCCGGCCACCAGCACCGCGGCTCCGACCTGACGCGACGTGATGAACGCCCACCGCGCGCGGCCGACCAGCGTCGCGCCGAGTCCCACGAGGAACAGCGGCAGCCCGAGCATCACCAGCGCTCCGCCGACACCGCCGGACAGCCCGCCGAGGAGTACCACCAGGAACGTGACCACGCCGAGCACGGCCAGGCGAAGCGCCCGCCGCCTCGGTCGGCCGGGCGGCACATGGAGGTGTTGCTGTGGCACTGGAGCGGTCCTGTTCCCCGTATCGGCGTCTCGAGTGAGCGTCGGCGGGACGACGGTAGGGCTTGACGTCGGGACTTGCGGCCGCCGGCCTCGAGGCGCAAGAATTGCAACCTCATGGTTGTAGATCAGCTGACCGAGACCGACGTCGACCGGCTCTTCCACGCGCTGGCCGACAGCACCCGACGCGACATCGTCCGCCGGGTGCTGGTGACCGAGCAGTCGGTCTCCGCGCTCGCCCGCTGCTACCCCATGAGCGTGACGGCCGTGCAGAAGCACGTGGCCGTGCTGGAGAAGGCAGGGCTGGTCATCCGACGGCGGCAGGGGCGCGAGCAGCGCGTCAGCGGCCG
>JBMOMI010000115.1:0-8776 GCA_049325235.1 Actinomycetota bacterium
CCACCGGCGGACGCGCGGTGACGCCGGCGTCCCAGGCGCAGGAGGCGCAGGCCGAGGTCCGGCCCGCACCCGCCCCGGAGCCCCGGGCGGTCTCCCCCGAGCGGGCCGAGGGCGACTTCCGTCGCGCCGACGACCTCCAGGCGGCCGGTCGCCAGCCGGTGGCCGCCACCCGTGGCCCGGTCACGGCGCCACCACCCGAGACGGGAGACGGGGCGCCCGAGCCGGTCCGGCTCAAGGGCCCGGCGGCACGTGTCGTCGCGAACATGGAGAGCAGCCTGGAGATCCCGACGGCCACGAGCGTGCGTGCCGTGCCGGCGAAGCTGCTCGTCGACAACCGGATCGTGATCAACAACCACCTCGCCCGCGCGCGCGGCGGCAAGGTGTCGTTCACCCACATCATCGGGTTCGCCGTCGTCGAGGCGCTCGGCGAGATGCCCGAGATGAACTACGGGTACGCGGACGTCGACGGCAAGCCGGGCGTCCTCAAGCCCGAGCACGTCACCCTCGGGATCGCGATCGACCTCCAGAAGGAGGACGGCTCGCGACAGCTGCTCGTGCCGAACATCAAGCACGCCGACGAGATGGACTTCGCCCAGTTCTGGGCCGCGTACGAGGACGTCGTCCGGCGCACCCGCAACAACAAGCTCGGCGTCGAGGACTTCCAGGGCACGACGATCAGCCTGACGAACCCCGGCACGATCGGGACGGTGCACTCCGTGCCCCGCCTCATGAAGGGCCAGGGCGCGATCATCGGCGTCGGTGCGATGGACTACCCCGCCGAGTACCAGGGCGCCTCGGAGGAGACCCTCGCGCGGCTGGCGGTCAGCAAGGTGATGACGCTGACCTCCACCTACGACCACCGGATCATCCAGGGCGCCCAGTCGGGCGACTTCCTGCGCATCGTCCACGCGAAGCTGCTCGGGCAGGACGGCTTCTACGACCGGATCTACACGTCCCTGCGGATCCCGTACGAGCCGGTGCGCTGGGTCAAGGACATCTCGGTCTCCCACGACGACGAGATCAACAAGACCGCCCGGGTGTTCCACCTCGTCCACGCCTACCGGGTCCGCGGCCACCTGATGGCCGACACCGACCCGCTGGAGTACCGCCAGCGTCGCCACCCGGACCTCGACATCCAGAACCACGGCCTGACCCTGTGGGACCTGGAGCGGGAGTTCCCGACCGGCGGCTTCGGCGGCAAGCCGGTGATGAAGCTGCGGCACATCCTCGGGGTGCTGCGGGACTCCTACTGCCGCACGGTCGGCATCGAGTACATGCACATCCAGGACCCCGACCAGCGCCGGTGGATCCAGGAGCGTGTCGAGAAGCCGTACGCGAAGCCGACCCGCGACGAGCAGCTGAGGATCCTCAAGCGGCTCAACGCCGCCGAGGCCTTCGAGACGTTCCTGCAGACCAAGTACGTCGGCCAGAAGCGGTTCAGCCTCGAGGGCGGCGAGAGCGTCATCCCGCTGCTGGACGCCCTGCTGTCCGAGGCGGCGCACGAGGGCCTGGACGAGGTGTGCATCGGCATGCCGCACCGCGGCCGGCTCAACGTGCTGGCGAACATCGCCGGCAAGAGCTACGGGCAGATCTTCCGGGAGTTCGAGGGCCAGCAGGACCCCCGGAGCGTGCAGGGCTCCGGTGACGTCAAGTACCACCTCGGCACCGAGGGCACGTTCACCGCCGACAACGGCGACACGACCAGGGTCTACCTCGCGGCGAACCCGTCGCACCTCGAGGCGGTCAACCCGGTGCTCGAGGGCATCGCGCGGGCCAAGCAGGACCGGCTGAACCTCGGCGGCTCCAGCTTCCCGGTGCTGCCCGTGCTGCTGCACGGCGACGCGGCCTTCGCCGGCCAGGGCGTGGTGGCCGAGACGCTGAACCTGTCGCAGCTGCGCGGCTACCGCACCGGCGGCACGGTCCACGTCGTCATCAACAACCAGGTGGGCTTCACCACCGCGCCCGCGTCCAGCCGGTCGTCGTTCTACTCCACCGACGTCGGCAAGATGATCCAGGCGCCGATCTTCCACGTGAACGGCGACGACCCGGAGGCGTGCGTCCGCGTCGCGCGGCTGGCGTTCGCCTACCGCCAGGCGTTCGACAAGGACGTCGTGATCGACCTCGTGTGCTACCGCCGCCGCGGCCACAACGAGGGCGACGACCCGTCGATGACCCAGCCGCTGATGTACTCGCTGATCGAGGCCAAGCGGTCGGTGCGCAAGCTCTACACGGAGTCGCTCATCGGTCGCGGCGACATCAGCGTCGAGGAGGCCGAGCAGGCGCTCAAGGACTACCAGCAGCAGCTGGAGCGGGTCTTCACCGAGACGCGCGAGGCGCAGGCCGACGACACCCGCGGCCACGACGGCGCGGACGCACCGGGCGGGCTGGAGAAGCCGGAGTCTCAGCAGGACGAGTCGGTGACGGAGGTGCGGGAGACCGCGGTGTCACTGGAGGTGCTCAAGCGGATCGGGGACGCCCACGTCTCCCCGCCGGAGGGCTTCACCGTGCACCCCAAGCTGCGGCCGTTGCTGGAGAAGCGGTCCCAGATGGCCCACGCCGGCGGCATCGACTGGGGCTTCGGCGAGATCCTCGCCTTCGGCTCGCTGCTCATCGAGGGCGTGCCGGTGCGGCTCGCCGGGCAGGACAGCCGGCGCGGCACGTTCGTCCAGCGCCACGCCGTCCTGACCTGCAAGTCGACGGGCGAGGAGTGGACGCCGCTGCTGTACCTCTCGGAGGACCAGGCGCGGTTCTGGGTCTACGACTCGCTGCTGTCGGAGTTCGCGGCGATGGGCTTCGAGTACGGCTACTCGGTGGAGCGCCCGGACGCCCTGGTGCTCTGGGAGGCCCAGTTCGGCGACTTCGCCAACGGGGCGCAGACGATCGTCGACGAGTTCATCTCCTCGTCCGAGCAGAAGTGGGGCCAGCGGTCGTCCGTCGTCCTGCTGCTGCCGCACGGCTACGAGGGCCAGGGGCCGGACCACTCCTCCGCCCGCATCGAGCGCTACCTGCAGCTGTGCGCCGAGGACAACATGACGGTCGCGATGCCGTCGACCCCGGCGTCCTACTTCCACCTGCTGCGGCGCCAGGCGTACGCGCGGCCGCGCAAGCCGCTCGTGGTGTTCACGCCGAAGTCGATGCTGCGCCTGAAGGCGGCGGCGTCCGGCGTCGAGGACTTCACGACCGGCGCCTTCCGCCCGGTGATCGGCGACGTCGGGTCGGTCGACCCGTCGCGCGTCGACCGCGTCCTGCTGTGCTCGGGCAAGGTCTACTACGACCTCCTCGCCAAGCGCGAGAAGGCCGGCGACGACCGCACCGCGATCGTGCGCGTCGAGCAGCTCTACCCGCTGGACGGGGAGTCCCTCACCGAGGCGCTGAGCCCGTTCGGGGACGCCGAGCTCGTCTGGGTGCAGGAGGAGCCGGCCAACCAGGGCCCGTGGCCGACGATGGCGCTCGCGCTCCCGGAGGCGCTCGGCGGCCGGCCGGTGCGCCGGGTCAGCCGGGCCGCGTCCGCCTCCCCGGCGACGGGGTCGAGCAAGAAGCACCAGGTCCAGCAGACCGAGCTCGTCGAGCGGGCCTTCCAGCGCTGACCCCCCTATGCGTGATCATGGGATCTCGCCACCCTTGCGGCGGCGGGATCCCGTGATCAACGGGTGAAGAGAGGATCCCCGCGTTGTACTTCACCGACCGCGGCATCGAGGAGCTCGAGGCCCGCCGCGGCGAGGAGGAGGTCTCCCTCGCCTGGGTCGCCGAGCGGTTGCGCGAGTTCGTCGACCTGAACCCCGAGTTCGAGACGCCGGTCGAACGGCTCGCCACCTGGCTCGCGCGGCTGGACGACGAGGACGACGAGTGACCGTCACCAACGCCGCGACCGGTCGCCGGATCTGCGTCGTCGGCGACGCCCTGGTCGCCGGCGTCGGCGATCCCAAGGCCCTCGGCTGGGTGGGCCGCGTCGCCGCCCGCACCCCGACCGAGGTGCCGCCGATCGCGGTCTTCCCGCTCGGCGTCCCCGGGGAGTCGACCGCCGGTCTGCTCGGGCGGTGGCGGCAGGAGACCGCCTTGCGGTTCGCCGACGGCGCCGACAACCGGCTCGTCGTCGCGCCCGGGCACGCCGACCTGGCGGCCGGCCTGTCCACCGCCCGCAGCCGGCTCAACCTGGCGAACGTGCTGGACGACGCCGAGTCCCGGGGCGTCCCCGCGTTCGTCGTCGGCCCCGCGCCGACGCTGGACCAGGCGCTCAACCCCCGCATCGGGGAGCTCGCCGAGGCGTTCGCCGACGTCTCCCAGCGCCGCCGCGTGCCGTTCGTGGACTGCTTCGCCCCGCTCGTCGGCCACGACCAGTGGTACTCCGACCTGGCCGGCGGGGACGGCGTGCACCCCGGCCAGTCGGGCTACGGCCTCGTCGCGTGGCTCGTGCTGCACGGCGGCTGGCACGAGTGGCTCGGCGTCCCGCGCGACCAGTAGCCCGCCCCCCTTGCCGCAATAACCGGGCTTCTTGGCGCTGAGGAGGCCCTTCAGCGCCAAGAAGCCTGGTTATTGCGACCTCCTTGGTCGCGATATATCGTGTGGCTGGCTGACGCGATACATCGTGAGATGGGAGCGGTCGATGGAGCAGTGGACGGTCGAGGGACCACGCGTGATCGAGGTCGGCGGCCCCGAGGCGCCGGTCCGGGACGTCCGGGTCCGCCTCGTCGGCGGCCGGGTCGACGTGGTGGCGCGCGACGACACCGACGGCGTCGGGACGGTCGAGGTCGGCACGGTGCGCGGGCGGCCGGTGGAGGTCCGGTGGCACGACGGCGTCCTGGACGTCGCACACCCCCAGCTGACGTGGGAGACGCTGCTCGACCGGGTGCGCGCCGCCTTCGTCCGGGACGACGCGGCCGAGGTCACCGTCGTCGTCCCCCGCGACGTCATGGTGACCGTCGGGACCGTCTCCGCCGACGGCCTCGTCAGCGGCACCCACGGACGCGCCGACGTGAAGACCGTGTCCGGGACGCTCGTTCTGGACGGCGTCCACGGGGCGGTGCAGGCCAAGACCGTCTCCGGCCAGATCGACGTCCGCGACCACGAGGGGACCTTCCACGGCGACTCGGTGTCCGGGTCGCTGACCGTCTCCGGCGGCAGCATCCCCCGCCTGCACGGCAAGACCGTCAGCGGCGAGATCGGCGTCGACCTGCGCACACCCCCCAGCGTGCTCGACGTCACCACGGTGTCCGGTGACGTGACGGTCCGGGTGCCCGAGGGCACCGGCTACGACGTCACCGCCAGGTCGGTGTCCGGGCGGGTCGTGGCCGGCAGGAGCCGCCTCGACGGCACGCCGGGCGGGCGCGGCGGCCGCCTCGTCGACGGGGACGGCGCGGTGCGGCTGGTCGCCAAGACCGTCTCCGGCGACGTCACCCTGGTGCGGGCCGGAGGCCCCGCGGCATGAGCCCGGTGTTCGCGCACGGCCAGCTGCGCCTGTACCTGCTGGCGCTGCTCGACGAGGCGCCGCGCCACGGCTACGAGGTGATCCGCGCACTGGAGGAGCGCTTCGGCGGCCTGTACTCCCCCAGCGCCGGCAGCATCTACCCGCGGCTGTCGCGACTGGAGGACGAGGGGCTCGTCGCCCGCAGCGACGAGGGACGGCAGGCCGTCTACCGCATCACCGACGCCGGCCGCGCCGAGCTGCGCGAGCGGGCGGACGACGTCCGGGCGCTGCACCGCGACCTGGACGACTCGGTGCGCCGGCTCGCGGCCGAGGTGCGGGACCGGGTCCGCGCGGATGCCCGGGACCTGCGCGCCGAGCTGAAGGAGGCCGCCCGCGAAGCACGCCGCTCCGCCGTCGGCGTGGGCGGGTGGGACGCCGCGCCCCGCGATGCCCGCCGAGCGGTGCGCGAGGCCGAGGACGCGCTGCGCGCGTTCACGTCCGAGGTGCGCGCCGAGCTGCGTCGCTCCGGTCTGGACGACGAGGAGCTGGCGGCCGTCCGCGCGGCGCTGACCGAGGCGCGCGAGAGGATCGCGGCGGTGCTGCGCCGACCTGGCTGAGTCAGGGCCGGGTGAACACGATCTTGCCGAAGATCTCACCAGACTCCATGCGCGCGAACCCTTCTCGCGCTTCCTCCAGCGGCATCGTCGCGTCGATCTGCGGCCGGACGCCGGTCGTCTCGCAGAAGCGCAGCAGGCGCTGCAGCTCGTCACGCGTACCCATCGTGGAGCCGACGACGTTCAGCTGGAGGAAGAAGACGCGGCTGAGGTCGGCGGAGGGGTCCGGCCCGGAGGTCGCGCCCGAGACGACCACCGTGCCGCCGGGTCGCAGGGACTTCAGCGAGTGCGACCACGTGGCCTTGCCCACGGTCTCCATCACCGCGTCGACACGCTCGGGCAGCCGCTCTCCCGGCTCGAACGCCTGCTCCGCGCCCAGATCGACCGCGCGAGAGCGCTTCTCGGCGTCCCGGCTCGTCGCCCAGATGCGGTACCCGGCCGCAGACCCTAGCGCGATGAGCGCGGTGGCCACTCCCCCGCCCGCACCCTGGACGAGCACCGTGCCGCCGGGCTGCACGCGGGACTTCGTGAACAGCATCCGGTACGCGGTCAGCCAGGCCGTCGGCAGGCAGGCGGCCTCCTCGAAGGTGAGCGCCGCGGGCTTGGGCACGAGGTTGCGCCGCGGGACGACGACCTCGTCGGCGAACGTGCCCTGGTGCACCTCCGACAGCAGGGAGCGCCGGGGGTCCTCGGTCTCGTCGCCGGTCCAGTCCGGGCTGGACACGACCGCGTGGACGACAACCTCGTTCCCGTCGTCGTCCACGCCCGCGCCGTCGCAGCCGAGGATCATCGGCAGCCGCTCGGCGGGCAGGCCGACGCCGCGCAGGCTCCACAGGTCGTGGTGGTTGAGGCTCGCGGCGCGGAGCCGGACGCGGGCCCAGCCGTCGGGGACCTCGGGGGCCGGTCGTTCGCCGAGCTCCAGCGCGCTCAGCGGGTCGTCGGTCGACTGACGGGCGGCGTATACGGCGAACACGCCCAGCAACCTACTGGTTCGGGCGCTACCGTGCCTCGGGTGGACGACGCCGGGCCGAGGCTGCTGCTCGGCCCGCTGCTGCGCTACGTGGACGACACGTGCGCTACGGTCTGGGTGGAGACCGACCGGCCCTGCGACGTCCAGGTCCTGTCCGCCCGTTCCCGCACGTGGACCGTGCACGGCCACCACTACGCCCTGGTCGTCGTCCGGGACCTCCAGCCCGGCACCGAGACACCCTACGAGGTGCACCTGGACGGCGTCCGGGTGTGGCCGGAGACGCCGAACCCGTTCCCGCCCAGCATGATCCGCACCTTCCGGCACGACGAGTCGTTCCGGCTGGCGTTCGGGTCGTGCCGGCGCAGCGCCCCCTACGACGAGAAGGGGCTCCGGAAGGTCGGCGCCGACGCGCTCGTCGCCCTCGCGAGCCGGATGACGGCCGTGCCCACGTCCGACTGGCCGGACGCGCTGCTCATGGTCGGCGACCAGGTCTACGCCGACGAGCCGTCGGACGCGATGGCCGAGCGGCTGGCCGGGCCCGAGGTGTCGAACTTCGAGGAGTACACCTGGCTGTACCACGAGGCGTGGAGCGTGCCCGAGGTCCGGTGGCTGCTGTCGACCGTGCCGACGTGCATGCTGCTGGACGACCACGACCTGCGGGACGACTGGAACACCTCCCTGGCATGGCGACGGCAGGTCACCGCCCAACCGTGGTGGCGCGACCGGGTCGTGGGCGCGTTCGCCTCCTACTGGGTCTACCAGCACCTGGGCAACATGTCGCCGGACGAGCTCGCCGTCGACGACGTCCTCGCCGCGCTCCGGTCGGCGCCGGACGACGAGGAGCGCTCCCGGCGGCTCGACGAGTTCGCCTGGCGCTCGGACGCCGAGTCCGAGGGCGGGCGGTGGAGCTTCTTCCGTGACTTCGGGGACGCGCGGCTCGGCGTCCGCCTGGTGGCGGTGGACTCGCGGTGCTCCCGGGTGCTGGACGACGACCGGCGGGCGATGCTGGACGACGCCGAGTGGCAGTGGGTCGTCGAGCACGCCCTGCACGCACGCGAGGGCCAGCGCATCGACCACCTGCTGGTCGCGTCGACGCTGCCGTTCCTGCTGCTGCGCGGAATCCACCATCTGGAGGGATGGAGCGAGGCGATCGCGACGGCGGGCGCGTGGGGCCGGGTCGGCAGGTGGCTGGGCGAGCACCTGCGGCAGGCCGTCGACCTGGAGCACTGGGCCGCGTTCCGCCGGTCGTTCGACCGCGTCGTCCATCTGCTGGAGCAGCTCGTGACCTCGCAGCCGCCGCCGGTCAGCGTGCTCATGCTGTCCGGTGACGTGCACTGCTCGTACACCGCCGAGGCGCGGCTGACGAACGTCGACCACGGCGGCACGGCGCTGCACCAGCTGACGATGTCGCCGTTCCGCAACCCGCTGCACCAGCCGCTCGAGGCCGCGAACCGCGCCTTCGCGTGGCGGCCGGTTCGGGCGTTCTTCCACGGGCTGGCGCGCCGGGCCGGCGTCCGGGACCCGACGATCGACTGGGACGTCGACCACGGTCCGTGGTTCGGCAACGGCGTGATGACGGTGGTCATCCAGGGCCGGCAGGCGTGGGTCGAGGTCGACCACGCCGAGGTGGCCGGCGGCCGCCAGGTCCTGACGCGGACGCTCAGCGCCCGCCTCACCCGCCCCCCGACACCGCAATAACCAGGCTTCTTGCCGCTTCGACGGCGTGCGAAGCGGCAAGAAGCCTGGTTAATGCGTCAGGCGCGGGCCACGCCGTCGCGGCGCGCCGCG
>JBMOMI010000116.1:0-8745 GCA_049325235.1 Actinomycetota bacterium
GTAGGGTCGCCGACATCCTGGACGACGAGGCTCGGCTCAACGGCCCGTCGACGGAGTCCCTCGTCAACCCTGCGAAGGCCCTCGCGTTCGAGCTCGCGGAGTCCATCCCGGTGTTCCTCGGCGACGGGCCGGCGTCCGGCGTCGCTGCCCGCCGGGCCGCCAGCGTGCTGTCGCGCACGGCCGGGATCCCGGCCACCGCCGGCACCCTGCCCGACGACGCCGCCGACGTGGTCGCGACCTTCGGCGGCCCGTTCGCCACCAAGCCCGAGGACGTCTTCGCCGACCCCTTCGAGGACCCGCCGACCGGCCCCCGGCTGCGGCTCGTGCTGCTGCACGAGGGCGGGACATCGGCAGCGGGGGTCGTCGACCTGGCCGCACGGGCCGGGGTGAAGGTCAGCGAGGTGGTCGCCGAGGAGCCGGATCCGTTGCGGCGCCTCGCGATCCTCGGCGCCCGCACCGACTTCGCCGCCGTCTACCTCGCCCTCGGTCTCGGCATGGACCCCTCCGCATCGCCGCACGTGGCGGGCCTGTCGCCCTGACCCCGGCGTGAACGGTGCGTGAACTCTGCCGCAGGCGGCGTGACCTGGGCTGACCCGGGGAAGTTGTAGGGCACGTGAGCGACAGCGTCCCCCGACCCTCCCGACGCGCCGTCCTGCAGACCGCAGGCGCCCTCGTGGCCACCGGCGCCCTCGGCCCTCCGGCCGCCGCTGCCACCGCGGCCGGCGTGTTCTCCCACGGCGTCGCGTCCGGCGACTCGCTGCCTGGCGGCGTCCTGCTCTGGACCCGCGTCACCCCGACGCCGGATGCGTTGCCCGGCAGCGGTTCTGGCCCCGACGTCAGCGTCGACTGGGAGGTCGCGACTGACCCCCGGTTCCGGCGCGTCGCGGCCCGCGGCCGGGCGCGCACCGGTGCGTGGCGCGACCACACCGTGAAGGTGGACGTCGCAGGCCTGGCCCCCGCGACCACCTACTGGTACCGCTTCCGGCTCGGGCGGCAGGCCTCTCCCGTCGGCCGCACCCGGACGGCGCCCGCCGCGGGGAGCGCCGTGCCGCGCGTGCGGATGGGCGTGGTCTCGTGCGCCAACTGGCAGGCCGGCCACTTCGCCGCCTACCGGCACCTGGCCGCCCGCGACGACCTCGACCTCGTGCTCCACCTCGGCGACTACCTGTACGAGTACGCGCCGGGGGAGTACCAGGCCGGGGACGGCCTCGTCCGGCCGCACGACCCGGCTCGGGAGGTCACGACGCTCGAGGACTACCGCCGCCGGCACGCGCAGTACAAGACCGATCCCGACCTGCAGGCGCTGCACGCCGCGGCGCCTTGGGTGGTGACGTGGGACGACCACGAGTCCGCGAACGACGCGCACAGCACCGGCGCCGAGAACCACACCGAGGGCGCCGAGGGTGCCTGGAGCGAGCGGCGCGCGTTCTCCCAGCAGGCGTACGCGGAGTGGATGCCGGTGCGGTACGAGGCCGGCGGCCGGTTGTACCGGAGCCTGGCGTTCGGCTCCCTGATGTCGGTGTCGATGCTCGACCTGCGGACCCACCGCGAGCTCGGCACCAGCATCACCGGCGCCGAGCAGATGGACTGGCTGCTGGCCCGCCTGTCGGACCGCTCGGTGCAGTGGAAGGTCGTCGGCAACCCCGTGATGATCACGCCGGTCCGGTTCCCGTCCACGCTGAGCACGCGCGAGATGTCGGCGCTGCACGAGCTGACTGGCACCCCTGCGGTGGACGGCGTCCCGTACAACACCGACCAGTGGGACGGGTACGCCGACGACCGCGCCCGCGTGGTGCGGCACCTGCGGGACAACGGGATCCGGGACACCACCTTCCTCACCGGCGACATCCACTCGGCGTGGGCGTGCGACATCCCGGTCGACCCGCTGACGTACCCGCTGACCGGGGACAGCGCAGCGACCGAGCTGGTCTGCACGTCGGTGACGAGCGACAACGTCGACGACATCCTCGGCGCGCCGCCGCGCACGGCGTCCCTGGCGGTGGAGGCGGCCGTGCAGGCCAACAACCCGCACATCAGGCACGTGGAGCTCGACAGCCACGGCTACTCGGTCGTGGAGGTCTCCCCGGCGCGCGTGCAGATGGACTGGTTCGCGCTCTCCGACCGCACCGACCCCGCCGCCACGGCCGCGCACCAGGCGTCGTTCGCGGTGGCCGCCGGCACCCAGCGCGTCCGCCCGGCCGAGGAGCCGCTGCGATGAGCACGACGCGGAGAGCGTTCCTGCGCGTGGCCGGTGCCGGTGCCGCCGGGGTGGTGCTGTCCGGTTCTCCCGCAACGGCTTTCGGTGCCCGGCGACGCCCGGCGGAACGGACGCGGGTCTACGTGCTCGTGATCGACGGCTGCCGGCCCGACGAGGTCTCCTCGGGCCTGACGCCGCGGTTGGCGGCGCTGCGCGCCGACGGGACGACGTTCCCGGCGGCCCGGTCGCTGCCGGTGGCCGAGACCATCCCCAACCACGTGATGATGATGACCGGTGCGCGGCCCGACCGGACCGGTGTGCCGGCCAACGCGGTCTACGACCGGGCCGAGGGTCGCGTCCGCACGCTGGACCGGCCCTCCGACCTGCGCTTCCCCACGGTGCTGGAGCGCCTGCGGGACAACGGGATGACGACCGGCACCGTGCTGTCGAAGGACTATCTGTTCGGTGTCTTCGGTGAGCGGGCGACGTACCGGTGGGAGCCGTTCCCGTTGCTGCCGCTCACCGACCATGCGCCGGACGCCGCGACGGTGGACGCGCTGGTGGCGATGGTCGATGCCGCCGACCCTGACCTCGTCTTCACCAACCTCGGCGACATCGACCGGTTCGGCCACAGCGACCTGTCCGGGACCACGCTGCGCGCGGCCCGGCAGGCGGCGCTGGCCGACACCGACCGCCAGGTGGGCCGATTCGTCGACCACCTGGTCGCGACCGGGCGCTGGTCGTCGTCCGTCCTCGTCGTCCTGGCCGACCACTCGATGGACTGGTCGCTCCCGACGAACGTCATCTCGGTCGGGCTGCTGCTGGCGTCCCGACCGGACCTCGCGGACAACGTCGCGGTGTCGCAGAACGGCGGCGCCGACCTGCTCACCTGGACCGGACCGGCGGCCGAGCGGGAGGCGGGGCTGTCCGACGTCCGGGCCCTGCTGCTCGGGCACCCGGGCGTGCTGTCGGTGCGGACGCCGGGCGAGCTGCGGCTCGGGCCGGAGGCCGGCGACCTCGTCGCCTACTGCCGGGCCGGGTGGCGGTTCTCCGACCCGTACGTGGCGTCCAACCCGATCCCCGGCAACCACGGGCACCCGGCGACCGAGCCGATCCCGTTCTTCGTCGCCGGCGGGTCGCCGCGCGTGCGGCACGGGGCGACGGCGTCGGTGCCCGCGACGACGGTGGACGTGGCGCCCACCGTCGGCTACCTGCTCGGCCTGGGGGAGCCGGACGGCGGCTACGACGGCGTCGTGCTCGTCGACGCGCTGACCGAGGTCAGGAGGACGGAGGCTCACCGTTGACTGTTCAGTACGGGCTCTCGTTCCTGAGCAGCTTGATCACGGTCGCACTCTCGTGTAGTACGCGCCGCGCCGCTGACCATGCATGTGCAGGTGGCCGGCGTCGACCAGCTTGCGCAGCAGTACTCGTGCCTGGTTCGGGCTCAGTCGGCAGAGCTCTGCCGCCTTGCCACGGGTGATGCTGCCGAACTGGTCCACGTACGTGAGCACCATGTGCTCCTGCTGGATCGGATCGGTGTCCTGGAGCCGGACGTACTCGCTGGACTCGGCACGTCTGTAGAAAGCCGCGGTGAGGTGGTGCCGACGGCTGCGACCAGCTCCCCGGGGCTCGACAAGGCCCATCTCGGCAAGCCGGGCCAACTGCGTCCGTGTGACGCTGGCCGATTCGTGCAGATTGTCGATCAGCTCTGAGACGGTCTGGGGACCCATCACCTTGATCTCGTGCAGGATCCTCAGCTGGTGAAGGTTGAGAGCAGACCCGGTGGAGTTCTCGTAGTCGACCACGAAGCGAACCATCTCGAGGTCGGCGTCGCTCGTGGGGATCGTGACGATGACGGCTTTCTCGTTCGTCGCCGAGTAGTCGGGCTCCCCACGGCCGGCGCGGAGAAGCTGCTGGTACATGAGGGTGATCCCGCGCCCGGCGCGATCGACGATGCCCGCGCGCTTGAAGGCCTCCGCGAGTACGGGGCTGCGCGGACGCGAGTCGTCGAGCAGGTTGGCCAGGGTGATGCCTGCCGGGAAACCGCCCGGACTGCTGACCCGGAAGGAGCTCTCCGTCAGCTGGACCTGGATGGGCCCCATTTCTGCATAGTCCCGATGGACAAGCGCGTTGGCGATCGACTCGCGGACGGTTCCTTCGGGGACCCGCGGGACGCCGATCCGATGAAGCCCGACCATGAGCTCCTGCTCCGAGTTGCGCACCTTGATGAGGTCGTAGAGGCGCTCGGCTGTCATCAGGAGGGGCAACCGCAGTGTCTCGTCCCAGGTGATGGCGCCCTGCCGAAGCTCGTGGAACACCACCTCGGCGGTTGGGACGAACCGCGCAAGGGCGTCGGTCGTGCCGAAGAGGAGTACTGCGCCAAGGGTGAGCTGGTTGTCCTGTTCGGGGAGCACCAGCCGGAGCGCCCGAAGGATGTCAACGTTGCTGGCGTCGGCCAGCGTCTTGTCGCCCCTGCCATCGCGACACAGACGACGAAACCGGTCGAACTCTGACGAGTCGAGATGCGACAGCGTCGCACCGCGCGCTGGTGTCGCTGCGTAGTCGCGGCCTTGGGCGGCGAGGCCGACCGAGAGCATCTCGTGGAGCAGATACGGGGCGCACTCGGGCTTCCCGTCAGCGCGCAGCGTCCGGCGGACGTACTTGCCCGATTTCGTGCCTACTGGTGCGCTCATGGCGGGAACCGTCACCACCGCGACCTCCTTGCCGTCGACCGTGACCATCTCGACGTCGGTTGCGATCGGCGCATCGGTCCTGTTGAGGATCATCGCTTGGAGGAGGTGCGGCTCCGTGGTGGGGCCGTGACGGGGATCCAGACCGGTGATACGGCCGTCGTCCTCGACTCCCAGCAGGATGACTCCGCCTGCGCCGTTGGCAAGACAGACGACGGCCTCGACGATGATCTCGTCGTTGAGCCTGTTGTTCCTGCCGCGCTTGAACTCGAGGGTCAGGCTCTCCCCCTGTTGGACCAGGGAGCGCACGTCGTCGGGCGTCATGTCTCCCATAGTTATGCAAAGCTATGGTAGTTGCAAGAGCAGGCGTGTGAATGGAGCAAATCTATGCGCAGGTATGAGATCGGAGGAGTCGCCCGGTCGGATCCGGGCTGCCGTTCACTACCCTGCGCGCGTGGCTACCGAAAGCGGCACCAAGGCGATCGTCGCGGCACTGCTCGCGAACCTCGGGATCGCGGTCACCAAGTTCGTCGCGTTCCTGCTGACGCGCTCGTCGTCGATGCTGGCGGAGTCGATCCACTCGGTGGCCGACTCCGGCAACCAGGCGCTGCTGCTGCTCGGCGGGCGGCGGGCGAAGCGGGAGGCGACCCCGCAGCACCCGTTCGGGTACGGCCGGGAGCGGTACGTGTACGCGTTCATCGTGTCGATCGTGCTGTTCTCGGTCGGTGGGCTGTTCGCGCTGTACGAGGCGTGGAGCAAGTGGGCCGAGCCGCACGCGATCGACTCGTGGCAGTGGGTGCCGGTGACGGTGCTCGTCGTGGCGATCGTCATGGAGACGTTCTCGTTCCGGACGGCGATCGTCGAGTCCAACCGCGTGCGCGGTGACCGGTCGTGGGTGGAGTTCGTGCGCACGGCGAAGGCGCCGGAGCTGCCGGTCGTGCTGCTGGAGGACCTGGGCGCCCTGCTGGGCCTCGTGTTCGCGCTGTTCGGGGTGTCGTTGACCCTGGTGACCGACGACGGCCGGTGGGACGCCGTCGGCACGGCGATGATCGGCGTCCTGCTCGTGGTCATCGCCGCCGTGCTGGCCGTGGAGATGAAGTCCCTGCTGATCGGCGAGGGGGCCTCGCGTGAGCACCGGGAGGCGATCGAGCGGGCCCTGCCGGGCGAGGGCGTGGACTCGATCATCCACATGAAGACGCTGCACCTCGGTCCCGAGGAGCTGCTCGTGGCCGCGAAGATCGCCGTCCCCGCCGCGGCCACCGCGGACGAGGTCTCGGCCGCCATCGACGCCGCCGAGCGGCGCGTGCGGGACGCGGTCCCGATCGCGCCGGTGATCTACCTCGAGCCGGACCTGCACCGCACGCCCGCCCCACCCCCCGGTGATCATGCAATCCGCCGTGATCATGCGGGGGCGTGATATCTCTCGGCGATATGATCGGGCTCGTGACAACGCCTGCTGAGGAGCTCCGCGCCGCTCGACGGCGTGCTGGGCTCACGCAGGCCGAGGTCGCCCGGAGAACGGGAGTCGCGCAGGCGAACATCGCCGCATACGAGTCGGGCCGGCGTCACCCCTCCCCGACCATGCGTGCCAGGCTGCTCGCCGCGACCCGAGTGCGCCCGTCCGAGGTCCTGGACGGCTACCGGGACGACGTGCGCGAGATCGTCCGCCGCCACCACGGCCTCGACGTCCGCGTGTTCGGGTCCGTCGCCCGGGGAGAGGACAGCCCCGACTCGGACGTCGACCTGCTGGTGCGGTTCGACGACGCGGTGACGCTGTTCGACATCGCCGACATGACGGCAGAACTCGAAGAGCTCCTCGGCTGCCGGGTCGACATCGTCGACGAAGCAGCGCTGTGGGAGGCGGCTGGATCGGCCCCTGCCGAAGCCGCAGCGCTGTGACCCTCGAGGCCACCTACGGCAGACGTGCGGTACGAGCCTTGCACGACATCGTGGAATTCGGGCAGCTCGCTGACGACTTGGTGAAGCGCGGCCGGTCCGCCTTCGACGGCGACATCCAGCTTCAACTGGCCGGCGAGGCGATCCTGCACCGCATCGGGGAGGCGGTCAGTCGGTTGCCGGAGCAGCTGGTGTCCGATCATCCGCAGATCCCGTTCCGCCAGGCGAAGGCGACGCGCAACCTGATCGCGCACCAGTACCACCAGGTGAACCCCGCCGTGCTGTGGCGCACGCTGGAGGTGTCCGTTCCCGACCTCGCGTCACGCGTCGCCGGCCTGCTGGCGACCTCCGCGGCGGCTGACACGTAGACTGGCCGCCGTCCGGCGTCGGTGATGCCGTCGGCCCAGAGGGGCCGCGCCGGGTCGATCGATGCGTGCCGCCCGTCGTCCAGGCGAGCGTGGCAGGCTGACGACCACCCGCTGAACGCACCCACGGAAGGACCCCCATGGACTACAAGGTCCGCGACCTGTCGCTGGCCGAGGCCGGCCGCCACCAGATCCGGCTCGCCGAGCACGAGATGCCCGGCCTGATGGCACTGCGCGAGGAGTACGCCGCGGCCCAGCCGCTGCGCGGGGCCCGGATCGCCGGCTCCCTGCACATGACCGTGCAGACCGCGGTCCTCATCGAGACCCTCACCGCGCTCGGCGCCGAGGTGAGGTGGGCGTCGTGCAACATCTTCTCCACGCAGGACGAGGCCGCCGCGGCCGTCGTGGTCGGCCCGGACGGCACGCCGGAGGACCCGAAGGGCGTCCCGGTGTTCGCCTGGAAGGGCGAGACGCTGCCGGAGTACTGGTGGTGCACCGAGCAGATCCTCACGTGGCCGGGCGAGGGCCCGAACATGATCCTCGACGACGGCGGTGACGCGACGCTGCTCGTGCACAAGGGCGTCGAGTTCGAGACCACCGGCGCCGTCCCGACCGCCGAGGACGACGACAGCGAGGAGTACCGCGTCATCCTCGACCTCCTGAGGGCGTCGTTGACCGCCGACCCGAAGAAGTGGACGACGATCGCCGCCGGCATCAAGGGCGTCACCGAGGAGACCACCACCGGCGTCCACCGGCTCTACCAGTTCGCCCAGTCCGGCGAGCTGCTGTTCCCGGCGATCAACGTCAACGACTCGGTGACCAAGAGCAAGTTCGACAACATCTACGGCTGCCGGCACTCGCTCATCGACGGCATCAACCGGGCGACGGACGTGCTCATCGGCGGCAAGGTGGCCGTCATCGCCGGCTACGGGGACGTCGGCAAGGGCTGCGCGGAGTCGTTGCGCGGGCAGGGCGCTCGCGTCGTCATCACCGAGATCGACCCGATCTGCGCGCTGCAGGCGGCGATGGACGGCTTCCAGGTCGCCCGCATGGAGGACGTCGTCTCCACCGCCGACATCTTCGTCACCGCCACCGGCTGCAAGGACGTCATCACCGCCGAGCACATGCAGGCGATGAAGGACAAGGCGATCGTCGGCAACATCGGTCACTTCGACAACGAGATCGACATTGCCGGGCTGGCCCGGATCCCCGGCATCACGAAGACCGAGATCAAGCCGCAGGTCCACGAGTGGACGTTCCCCGACGGTCGGTCGATCATCGTGCTGTCCGAGGGGCGGCTGCTCAACCTCGGCAACGCGACCGGGCACCCGTCGTTCGTGATGAGCAACTCGTTCTCCAACCAGACCATCGCGCAGATCGAGCTGTTCACCAAGCACGACCAGTACGCCAAGCAGGTGTACGTGCTGCCCAAGCACCTCGACGAGAAGGTGGCACGGCTGCACCTGGACGCGCTCGGCGTCCGGCTGACCGAGCTGACGAAGGCCCAGGCCGAGTACCTCGGCGTGGACGTCGCCGGTCCCTACAAGCCCGACCACTACCGCTACTGAGCCGTGCCGTCAGGCACGTACGTCGTCGC
>JBMOMI010000117.1:0-8738 GCA_049325235.1 Actinomycetota bacterium
CGAGGACGTCGTGAAGGCCATGGCGCGCCGCGCGGCGCTCAGGCTGGCCGAGGCCGGCGTCGACGTCCCGGTCGCGGGGCTGCTGCGCCCGGCGCGGCGGGTGCGGGACCAGGCCGGGCTGGGCGCGACCGAGCGGGCCGCGAACCTGGCCGGGGCGTTCGTGGCGCGCGAGCGGGTCGCGGCCGGGCTACCCTGCCTCCTCGTCGACGACGTCGTCACGACCGGCTCGACCCTCGCCGAGGCGGCGCGTGCCCTCACCGCCGCGGGGGCCGACGTCCGCGGGGCGGCGGTGGTCGCCGCGACGCGCCGCCGGTACCCCGCCCGGGTGCCGATCAACCGAGACCTGGTCTAGCGTTCCGTCATGGCGAGCCTCGTCCCCCGGGTGACGCCGCGCAGGGCCCCGCTGCAGTGCCGGGACACGCGGCCGGTCGACCGGGGGAGCCGGAGGAGGTGGTGCCCCCCGTCCTGAGACCGGCTCGTGTGGCCGGTTGCCGTGCAGACCCCTGAACCCGAGGTTGTGGAGGACCCCCGTGGAGATCGCCGTCACCGCCAGGCACACCGAGGTCGCGGACCGGTTCCGCCGGCACGTCGAGGAGAAGCTCTCCAAGATCGAGCAGCTGGCACCGCGCGCGCACCGGGTCGACGTCGAGATCAGTCACGAGCACAACCGCCGCCAGGCCAGCCAGTGCGAACGCGTCGAGCTGACCGTCCGCGACAAGGGCCCCGTGATCAGGGCCGAGGCCTGCGCGAGCGACCTCTACGCGGCGCTCGACCTGGCCCACGCGAAGCTGCTGGAGCGGCTGCGCCGGGCCCGCGACCGCCGCAAGGTGCACCACGGCCGCCGGACGCCCACCGCCGTCCACGAGGCCACCGGCGCCCTGGCTGCCTCCGTGAACGGCGCTGGTGAACCCGCCGAGGGCGCCGAGGCGCAGACGGAGGGGGGCGCCCACGTCGAGGCGATCGGGGACTCGCCGGTCGTCATCCGCGAGAAGACGCACCGCGCCGACCCCATCACGCTCGACGAGGCGCTCTACCAGATGGAGCTCGTCGGCCACGACTTCTACCTGTTCATCGACAAGGCCGACGGGCGCCCGAGCGTCGTGTACCGGCGCCACGGCTGGAACTACGGCGTGATCCGGCTGGACGGGGCGGTGTCCGCCTCGCCCCAACGAGCAGGCGCCGCCGCCGGCTGAGGCCTCGCGACGACCGGCCGGGCACGGGCTCCGCTGGCGGCCCGGCCGGCGGGTGAGACCATGGCGCGGCGGCGGGGTACCGGCCGACCGGGTCACGGGTGGGGCGAGGGGAAGCGCACGTGGGCGACACAGGGCAGCACGATCCGGCGGAGGAGCCGCGGGACGCCATCCGCGTCCTGGTCGCCGACGACCATGCCCTGTACCGGCGCGGCCTGGAGATGGTGCTGTCGGCCGAGCCCGACATCGACATCGTCGGCGAGGCCGGCGACGGGGCCGAGGCCGTCCGGAGGGCGCAGGAGCTGCTGCCGGACGTCGTCCTGATGGACCTGCGGATGCCGCGGCGGTCCGGGATCGAGGCCTGCACGTCGATCAAGGAAGTCGCGCCCACCACGAAGATCATCATCCTGACGATCAGCGACGACGAGGACGACCTGTTCAACGCGGTGCGCGCCGGGGCGAACGGCTACCTGCTCAAGGACGTGCCCGGGGAGCAGATCGCCGACGGCATCCGCGCCGTGCACGGCGGCCAGTCGCTGATCAGCCCGTCGATGGCCAGCGCCTTGCTCGCCGAGTTCGCGAACCTCAGCCGGCGCACCGAGGAGCGGCCCCACGTCCCCGTGCCGCAGCTGACGGACCGCGAGATGCAGGTGCTGCGGCTCATGGGGCGCGGCATGGCGAACCGCGACATCGCGCGCGAGCTGTTCATCAGCGAGAACACGGTGAAGAACCACGTGCGCAACATCCTGGAGAAGCTGCAGCTGCACTCGCGGATGGAGGCCGTCGTGTTCGCGGTGCGGGAGAACATCCTCGACCTGAAGTAGCCGCGGGAAGCCGCGGCGAGAGCCTGAGACGTGGCTGTCCCGCTCGCTGGCATGATCGCCCGCCGTGGGGATCAGCAGGACGTCGCTGTCCGCGGCCGAAGGGCGGCGCGTGGCGCTCGCGGCCCAGGGCTTCACCGACCGGCGCCCGTCGGGTCCGCCGGAGATGCGGCACCTGCAGCGGGTGGTCGACCGGGTCGGACTGATCCAGATCGACTCCGTCAACGTGGTGACCCGCAGCCACTACCTGCCGGTGTTCAGCCGGCTCGGCCCCTACGACACCGAGCTGCTGCACCGGGCCGCCGGGCGCCGTCCACGCCGGCTCGTCGAGTACTGGGCGCACGAGGCGTCGTACGTGCCGCCGTCCACCCACCGGCTGCTGCGCTGGCGGATGGCGCGGCACGCCACCGACGCGTGGGGCGGCATGGTCCGCGTGGCGCGCGAGCACCCGGGCGTGGTGGAGGCGGTGCTGGCCGAGGTGACCGACCGGGGCGCGATGACCGCGCGGGAGATCGAGGCGGCGCTCCAGCACGACATGCCTCGCAGCCGGGACCACTGGGGGTGGAACTGGTCGGTGGTGAAGCAGGCCGCCGAGCACCTGTTCTGGGCGGGACGGCTGACTGCGCACAGCCGGACGCCGCAGTTCGAGCGGCGTTACGACCTCCCCGAACGCGTGCTGCCACCCGAGGTCGCGGACGCTCCCGATCCCGACCCTGCGGACGCCGTCCGGGAGCTGGTGCGCATCGCCGCCCGCGCGCACGGCGTGGCGTCCGAGCCGTGCCTGCGCGACTACTTCCGCCTGCGGCCGGCCGACTCGCGGCGGGCCGTTGCCGAGCTGGTGGAGGCCGGGGAGCTCGTACCGGTCACCGTCTCGGGGTGGCGGCGTCCGGCGTACCTGCACCGCGACGCGCGGCTGCCCAGGCGGGTCGCCGCGCGGGCGCTGCTGTCGCCGTTCGACTCCCTCGTGTTCTTCCGGGAGCGCACCGAGGCGCTGTTCGGCTTCCGGTACCGGCTGGAGATCTACGTGCCAGCCGGCCAGCGCGTGCACGGCTACTACGTGCTGCCGTTCCTGCTCGGGGACGCCTTGGTGGCCCGGGTCGACCTCAAGGCCGACCGCGCTCGTGGCGTCCTGCGGGTGCAGTCGGCGTGGGCCGAGGACGGCGCACCCGACGGGACGGCGCACGAGCTGGGCGCCGAGCTGGAGCTGATGGCCGCGTGGCTGGGGCTGGACGGCGTCGAGGTGTCGGGCCGTGGTCATCTCGCCCCCGCGCTGCGTGCCCGGATTCCTTGATCACGCCCGGATTCCTTGATCACCGGGGGGTGGGTGGGTCGGTGGCGAGGCGGTCGTAGCGCAGGAAGTCCCGCGCCGTCCCGTCGCGCAGCCGCTCGGCGGCGCGGTCGCGGCCGACGAGTGTGAACCCGGCGCGCTGCGCCACCCGCTGGGACGCGACGTTGCCCTCCGCGGCGCGCAGGGCGACGCGCTCGAGGCCCAGCCCGCCGACGTCCTCCGGCATCAGGGCGTGCCGAACGGCCAGCCGGGTCGCCGCCGTGGCCACTCCGCGCCCACGGGCGTCCGGGTGCACCCAGTACCCGACCTCGGCGCTGCGGGTCGTGACGTCGGACAGCCCGACCGCGCCGAGCAACCGGTCGTCTCGGGTGTCGGCCACCGCCCAGTACACGCCCGCGCCGCGCGCGTGCTGCTCCTCCCGCCCGGCCAGGTACTCCGCGGCGTCCAGCAGGGTGTAGGGCGACGGGAGGGCGGGCAGCCACTGCTGGGTCGACGGGTGCGCGCAGGCCTCGGCGATCCGCAGCGCGTCCTCGTCGGTGTGCCGGCGCAGGGCGACGTCCCCGCACCGCAGCGTGGGGACCTCGAACCACGGGTGCCGCGGGCGCATCTCGTCCTCGGGCAGGATCGAGCCGATCCAGGCGTCGCGCCGCTCGCCGCGCTGCACCTCCAGGCCGCGCACGGTCCCCTCGATGCGGAACCCGCACGCCCAGGCCACGCGCCGCGACGGCCAGTTGCCGACGTGGGCCCGCCAGTGGACGACGGCCAGCCCGGCCTCCGCGAACGCCCACGACAGCGCCAGGCGCACGGCCGCCGACATCAGCCCCCGTCCGCGGGCCCACGGCGCGAGCCCGTAGCCGATGTCCGCCGCGCCCTCGCCGTCCGGACGCAGCCCCACCTGCCCGGCGTACCGGCCGTCGGCCTCGACGACGAAGGTGCGCTCGTCGGTGTCGCTGGCCCACGCCGCCCGCCGGGAGGCGATCCAGTCGACCGCGTCCGCCCGGCTGTACGGCACGGGCACCGTGGTCCAGCGCCGCGACGCCTCGTCGGTCGCCTGGGCGAGCACGGCGTCGACGTCCTCCGGCCGGTGCCCGCGCAGCGTGACGGGCCCGTCGGTGAGCGTCGGAGCCCTCACGGTGCGACCCTGGCGCACGACGGGCAGGCCGGCAACGCGATCGGAGGCACGAATGGGTGTGACGGTACGGGACGTCCCGGAGCGGCAGCGGTACGAGGCCGACGCCGACGGCGAGCTCGCCGGCTTCGCCGAGTACGAGACCACGAACGGCACCGTGGTGTTCACCCACACCGAGGTCGACGACCGGTTCGAGGGCCAGGGGGTGGGCTCGACCCTGGCGAGGCAGGCGCTGGACGCCGCGCGGCACGCCGGGCTGTCCGTCGTCCCGCGCTGTCCCTTCATCCGGTCGTGGATCGAGCGGCACCCCGAGTACGAGGACCTCGTCGCGTCCTGACCGGCGCCTCCTCGTGTCTACGATGACAACCGTCCGCCGGACGGCGACCGCGTGCCTGGGCACGCGCGACTGACTCACGGGAGACCTCGTGCCTGCGATCCTCGACAAGCTGCTCCGCGCCGGCGAGGGGCGCATCGTCAAGCGGCTGCACGGCCTGGCCGACCAGGTCAACGCGCTCGAGGACGACTTCGTGCGGCTCTCCGACGCCGAGCTGCGCGAGGAGACCGACCGGTTCAAGGCCAGGGTCGCCGACGGCGAGTCGCTGGACGACCTCCTTCCCGAGGCCTTCGCGAACGTCCGTGAGGCGGCCAAGCGGTCGCTCGGCCAGCGGCACTTCGACGTCCAGCTGATGGGCGGCGCTGCCCTGCACCTCGGCAACATCGCCGAGATGAAGACCGGTGAGGGCAAGACGCTCGTCGCCACCCTGCCGGCCTACCTCAACGCGTTGACCGGCAAGGGCGTGCACGTCGTCACCGTCAACGACTACCTGGCCTCCTACCAGAGCGACCTGATGGGGCGGGTCTACCGCTTCCTCGGCCTGACCTCCGCGTGCGTGCTCGACGGGATGCGACCGGACCAGCGGCGCGTCGCCTACGCCGCCGAGATCACCTACGGCACCAACACGCAGTTCGGCTTCGACTACCTGCGCGACAACATGGCCTGGAACTCCGCGGAGCTGGTGCAGCGCGGCCACCACTACGCGATCGTCGACGAGGTCGACTCCATCCTCATCGACGAGGCCCGCACGCCGCTGATCATCTCCGGGCCGGCGTCCGGGGACGCCAGCAAGTGGTACGCCGAGTTCGCCAAGATCGCCCAGCGCCTGCAGCGGGACCGCGACTACGAGATCGACGAGAAGAAGCGCACGGTCGGGGTGCTGGAGTCCGGCATCGAGCGGGTCGAGGACTACCTCGGCATCGACAACCTCTACGACGCCGTCAACACGCCGTACGTCGGGTACCTCAACAACGCGATCAAGGCCAAGGAGCTCTTCAAGCGCGACAAGGACTACGTCGTGCTGGACGGCGAGGTGCTGATCGTCGACGAGCACACCGGCCGCATCCTCGCCGGTCGCCGCTACAACGAGGGCATGCACCAGGCCATCGAGGCCAAGGAGGGCGTGCAGATCAAGGCGGAGAACCAGACCCTCGCCACGATCACCCTCCAGAACTACTTCCGCATGTACGGCAAGCTCGCCGGGATGACCGGCACGGCGATGACCGAGGCCGCCGAGTTCCAGCAGATCTACACCCTCGGCGTCGTCCCGATCCCGACGAACCGGCCGATGATCCGCAAGGACCAGCCGGACCTGGTCTACAAGACCGAGGTCGCCAAGTTCGACGCGGTCGTCGAGGACATCGTGGAGCGGCACCAGGCCGGTCAGCCGGTGCTCGTCGGGACCACCAGCGTCGAGAAGAGCGAGTACCTCTCGAAGAAGCTGAGCGAGAAGCGGATCCCGCACGAGGTGCTCAACGCGAAGCAGCACGCGCGCGAGGCGGCGATCGTCGCGATGGCCGGCCGCAAGGGCGCCGTCACGGTCGCCACCAACATGGCCGGGCGCGGCACCGACATCATGCTCGGCGGCAACGCCGAGTTCATGGCGGTCGCCGACCTGGCCGCCCGGGGGCTCGACCCGGCGGAGAACGCCGAGGAGTACGAGGCGGCCTGGCCGGAGGCGCTGGAGAAGGCGCACCAGGCCGTGGCGGCCGAGCACGAGGAGGTCACCGAGCTCGGCGGGCTGTACGTGCTGGGCACCGAGCGGCACGAGTCCCGCCGCATCGACAACCAGCTGCGGGGCCGCTCCGGCCGCCAGGGCGACCCGGGGGAGTCCCGGTTCTACCTGTCGCTCACCGACGACCTCATGCGGCTGTTCAACTCGGCCGTCGCCGAGTCGCTGCTCACCCGGGCGGGCATCCCGGACGACGTCCCGCTCGAGTCCAAGATGGTCAGCCGCGCGATCCAGAGCGCCCAGTCGCAGGTCGAGGCGCGCAACTTCGAGATCCGCAAGAACGTCCTCAAGTACGACGACGTGCTCAACCGGCAGCGCGAGGTGATCTACGCCGAGCGCCGCCGCGTGCTCGAGGGGGAGGACCTGCACGAGCAGATCCGCCACTTCATCGACGACGTCGTCACCGGCTACGTGACCGCCGCGACGTCCGAGGGCTTCGCCGAGGACTGGGACCTCGAGCAGCTGTGGTCCGCGCTGAAGACGCTGTACCCGGTGTCGCTGACGATCGACGAGGTGGTCGAGGAGGCCGGCGGCCGCGACCGGCTGACCGCCGCGATGCTCGCCGAGGAGCTGCGCTCGGACGCCCAGGTCGCCTACACCGCGCGCGAGGAGCAGATCGGCGCCGACGCGATGCGCGAGCTGGAGCGGCGGGTCGTCCTGTCCGTTCTCGACCGCAAGTGGCGCGAGCACCTCTACGAGATGGACTACCTGCAGGAGGGCATCTCCCTGCGTGCGATGGCCCAGCGCGACCCGCTCGTGGAGTACCAGCGCGAGGGCTACCAGCTGTTCCAGGCGATGACCGAGGCCATCAAGGAGGAGTCGGTCGGCTACCTGTTCAACCTCGAGGTGCAGGTGCAGCAGCCGGCACCGGCCGCGGCCGAGGAGCCGGTCCACGGCGGCGAGGCCCCGGTGCTCGTGGCCAAGGGCCTGGTCGGCCCGGAGCGGCCCGCACAGCTGCAGTACAGCGCGCCGACCGTGGATGGCGAGGGCGGCGTCGAGGTGCACGCCGAGGGCCCGGACGGCGCGCACCGGCCGGCCGCCGCGGCGTCCGGGGAGGGCAACCGGGCCGAGCGCCGCGCGGCGTCCCGGCGCAACCGGCGGCACTGACCCACAGTTCAGCGGACCCGCGCGGCCCCGAGCCCGTCCGGGCGCTGGATGCGATTGAACACATTGTCAAGTGATTGAGCTTTCACAGTAAGGTGGTGGTTGTCAGAAGGCCGGCAACCGGACGGACTGTCACATGGGCGTTCCCCTGTACCAGGCGAAGGCGGAGTTCTTCAGGACCCTCGGGCATCCCGCCCGGATCCGGATCCTGGAGCTGCTCTGCGAGCGGGATCACGCGGTCCACGAGCTCCTCGAGAAGATCACGATCGAGCCGAGCAACCTCTCGCAGCAGCTCGCCGTCCTGCGGCGTACGTCCATGGTCGTCTCGTACCGCCGGGCCGGCGAGGTCGTCTACGCGGTCAGCGTGCCGGAGGTGCGCGACCTGTTGACCGCAGCGCGGAGCATCCTCTCCGGGCTGATCGCAGCCCAGGGTGAGCTGGAGGCTGAGCTGACTCCGTCCCCCCGAGCGCGATGACCGAGCGCATCGCACCGGGGACCCCGGTCGCCCTGCTCTCGCGACTCGCCGCGCTGGCGCCGCGGCGCGCCGACTGGACTCGTGTCCGGCCTGGTCGAGACCTCATGGCTGGGGTGCTGGTCGGTCTCGTGGCGCTGCCGCTCGCGCTCGGCTTCGGCGTGAGCTCAGGCGTCGGGGCAGGCGCTGGCCTGGTGACCGCGATCGTCGCAGGGGTGGTGGCCGCCGTCTTCGGTGGCAGTCGCGTGCAGGTGAGCGGGCCGACGGGTGCGATGACCGTGGTCCTCCTGCCCATCGTCCGGACCCACGGCCCGGACGGGGTCCTCGTCGTCGGCCTACTCGCGGGGCTGATCCTCGTGGGCCTGGGGTACGCGGGTGCGGGGCGATTCATCCGCTACGTGCCGATCCCTGTCGTCGAGGGGTTCACGGTGGGTATCGCGCTCGTGATCGCGCTGCAGCAGGTCCCCGCGGCCCTTGGCGTCACCGTCCGCTCCGAGCAGGTGCTGGCGCTCGCCGTGCGCGCGCTGCGTGCCTGGCTGGCCGACCCGACGTGGGTTCCGATCGTGATGACGCTGCTGGTGGCAGTCGGTCTCCTGGCCGCGGTCAGGGTCCGCCCTGCCCTTCCCGGGTCGCTGCTCGCTGTGGTCGGGGTCACCGTGGTGAACGCG
>JBMOMI010000118.1:0-8734 GCA_049325235.1 Actinomycetota bacterium
TGGCCAGCGGCCCGGCCTTCACGCTCGCGACGTCGGTGACGACGGCGCGCGGCCACGTCGCCAGCTCCAGGGCGACCACCTCCCCGGTGACGTCCGGAGGGGCCGCGACGACGACGAGCGCGGGCTCCTCGTCGTCCTGGGCCCAGGTGCGACCGGCGCCGAGGTCGCACGCGAGGGCGAGCGCGGACGGCGAGGGGTCGGCGAGGACGACGTCGACACCGCGGGTGGACAGGGCGATGCCGATGCTGGTCCCGAGCAGGCCGGTGCCGACGACGCGGACCGGACCGCGGGTCCGCGGAGCCGGGCCAGCGGACGGGGCCGGGGTCACTGGGCCAGGTCCCGGCGCAGCGCCTCGGCCCCGCGCAGGTACACGTGCTGCACCGCGCGGCGGGGCACGTCCAGCTCGGCGTGCGCCATCAGCCGCACGACGCGGGGCATCGACCCCGGGACGTCGATCTCCACGGTGCACAGCAGGGGCACGTCCCCGAGCCCGAGCTCGCGGGCCGCCAGCGCGGGGAACTCACTGCGCAGGTCGGCGGTGCAGGTGAACAGGATGGAGATCAGGTCGTCGGTGCTCAGGCGGTTGGCGCGCATCACCTCGGTGACGAGCTCGCGCGTGCGCTCGAGCAGGTGCTCCCGCTCGTCGACGTCGAGCTGGATCGCGCCTCGGATCGCGCGGACGGGCACGACGGACCTCCCTCGGCTGGCCGGGGTCAGGCTAGCGGCCCCCCACTCCTTGATCGACGGGAGTTCCTTGATCGACGGGAGTTCCTTGATCGACGGGAGGGGTGGGTCAGAGGCCGGCGTCGGTGAGGAGGGCGCTGAGCTCCTCGCGGGTCAGCGGGCGCGTGCGCCCCGGCTTGAGGTCGCCGAGGGTGACGGGGCCCACGCGGGTGCGCACGAGCCGGGTGACCGGGTGGCCCACCTCGGCGAGCAGCCGGCGGACGACGTGCTTGCGGCCCTCGTGCAGCACGAGCTCCACCAGCGTCCGCCCGCCCACGGCGTCGACGACGCGGAAGGAGTCGACGGCGACGGGGCCGTCCTCCAGCTCGACGCCGGCGCGCAGCCGGCGCCCGACGTCCCGGGACACCCGGCCCTCCACCTCGGCCAGGTACGTCTTGCGCACCCCGAAGGAGGGGTGCTGCAGCCGGTGGGCGAGGTCGCCGTCGTTGGTGAGCAGCAGCAGGCCCTCGGTGTCGGCGTCCAGCCGGCCGACGTGGAACAGCCGCTCGCCGCGGTCACCGACGACGTCCGCCAGGCTGGGCCGCCCCTGAGGGTCGTGCATCGTCGAGACGACACCGCGCGGCTTGTTGAGCGCCAGGTACGTCCGGGAGGAGTCCAGCTGCAGCCGGATGCCGTCCACGGTGATCACGGCACGCGCCGGGTCGACGCGGACGCCGAGCTCGGTGACGACCTGGCCGTCGACCGTGACCCGGCCCCCGGCGATGAGGTTCTCGCACACGCGCCGCGAGCCGATCCCGGCCTGCGCCAGCACCTTCTGCAGCCGGACCCCGCCCGGGTCGTGGACGTCCCGGGCGGGCGGGCGCCGCTGCCGCGTCACCGGCCGGCGCTCCCCAGCTCGTCGAGGACGTCGGCGTCCGGCAGGTACGGCGCGAGCGGCGGCAGCTCGTCCAGGCCGGTCAGCCCCATCCGCTCCAGGAAGTAGCTCGTCGTCCGGTACAGCACCGCCCCGGTCTCCTCGTCGTGGCCGGCCTCCTCGACCAGGCCGCGGGCGGTGAGCGTGCGCATCACGCCGTCCACGTTGACGCCGCGGACGGCCGATACGCGGGCTCTGCTGACCGGCTGCCGGTAGGCGACGACGGCGAGGGTCTCCAGCGCCGCCTGCGTCAGCCGCGCGGTCTGCCCGTCCCGCACGAAGCGCTGGACGACGGGGGCCACGTCCGGCCGGCTGAACACCCGCCACCCGCCGGCGACCTCGCGCAGCTCGAAACCCCGCTGCTGCTCGGCGTACTCGGCCGCCAGCTCCGCGAGCAGCGACTCCACGCGCTCCACCGGCAGCACCAGCGCGGAGGCCAGCTGCAGGCTGGGCACCGGCTCGTCGACGACCATGAGCACGGCCTCCAGCGCGGCCCGGGCACCGCCGGGCAGGACGTCCAGGTCGAGGCCCTCCTCGATCAGCTCGCGGGTCGGGTCCTGGTCGCTCACGGGCGCACCTCCTGAGGTCGTGGCTCGTCGAACTCGTCGGCCACGTCGATCTCGCCGGTCTCCGCGCCGGTCCAGCGCACCGACAGCTCGGCCAGCGCGTCGGCCTGGTCGAAGGCCACCGCGCCGTCCCGGAACAGCTCCAGCAGCGCGAGGAACCGGGCCACCACGACCATCGTCGACTCGGCGTCGGCCACGAGCTGCCGGAAGCTCGCGCTGCGCGCCCGGCGCAGCCGGTCGGCCAGCACCTGGGCCTGCTCGCGCACGCTGACCGGCGGGGCGTGCAGGTGGGCCAGGCTCACGCCGGGTGGCTCCGGGCGGGGCGCCAGTGCCCGGGCGGCGGCCTGCGCCAGCTGCTCGGGCGTCGTGCTCATCACCAGCTCCGGCAGCAGGCCGGCCAGGTGCGGCTCGAGCGGCACCGAGCGCGGGAACCGGCGGCCCTCGGTGGCGAGCCGCTCGGCGAGCACCGCGGCGACCTCCTTGTACGCCCGGTACTGCAGCAGCCGCGCGAACAGCAGGTCGCGGGCCTCCAGCAGCGCCAGGTCCTCGTCGTCGTCCACCTCGCCGGACGGGAGCAGGCGGGCGGCCTTGAGGTCGAGCAGCGTCGCGGCCACGAGGAGGAACTCGCTGGCCTGCCCGAGGTCCCAGCCGCCGTCGGAGAACGAGCGGATGTGCGCGACGAACTCGTCGGTGACCGTGGCCAGCGCCACCTCGGTGATGTCGAGCTTGTGCTTGGAGATCAGCGACAGCAGCAGGTCGAACGGGCCGCTGAAGTTCTCCAGGTGCACCTCGAAGGCGGCGCGCCCAGGGTCAGGCGGAGTCGCCACGCGCGATGAGCTCCCGGGCCAGCTGGCGGTACGCCTCCGCGCCGGGGTGGGTGGACGCGTACTGGGTGATCGGCTCGGCGGCGACCGACGCGTCCGGGAACTTCACCGTGCGCCCGATGACGGTGTGGAACACCAGGTCGCCGAACGCCTCCACCACTCGCGCGACCACCTCCCGGCTGTGCAGCGTGCGGGAGTCGAACATGGTCGCGAGGATCCCGTCCACCTGCAGCGCGGGGTTGAGCCGGTCCTGCACCTTCTCGATCGTCTCCACCAGCAGCGCGACACCGCGCAGCGCGAAGAACTCGCACTCCAGCGGGATGACGACCCCGTGCGCGGCGGTCAGGGCGTTGACGGTCAGCAGCCCGAGGGACGGCTGGCAGTCGATGAGGACCACGTCGTAGTCGTCGACGACCGGCCTCAGCACGCGGGCCAGCACCATCTCGCGGGCCACCTCGCCGACGAGCTGCACCTCGGCGGCGGACAGGTCGATGTTCGCGGGGACGAGGTCCAGGCCGGGGACGCCGGTCGGCCGGACGACCTTGCGGACGTCCGTGCCGCGGTCCATCAGCAGCGTGTAGACGGTCAGGTCCAGCTCGTGCGGGTTGACGCCGAGACCGACCGACAGGGCGCCCTGGGGGTCGAAGTCGACGAGCAGCACCCGGCGCCCGTACTCGGCGAGCGCGGCGCCGAGGTTGATCGTCGTCGTGGTCTTGCCGACCCCGCCCTTCTGGTTGCACATCGCGATGATGCGCGCGGGGCCGTGACCGGTGAGCGGCTGCGGCTCCGGGAACTCGGGCTGCGGACGGCCGGTGGGGCCGACCGCCTCGCCGGCCGGCGCCACGGTGGTGTCGCTGCTCACGGGCGCCGACCCTACCCCAGCGCCCCTCGCTCACCGCGTTCCCACGCGGCGCGGCCGGCGGCATCAGCGGGCCCGTGGATGCGCCGCCGCGTACACCTCACGCAGCGTGTCGGCCGTCACCAGGGTGTACACCTGCGTGGTCGTCACCGACGCGTGGCCGAGCAGCTCCTGCACGACCCGGACGTCGGCGCCGCCCTCGATCAGGTGCGTGGCGAACGAGTGCCGCAGCGTGTGCGGTGACACGTGCTCGGCGAGCCCCGCGCGCGCGGCGGCCGAGCGCAGCACGGCCCACGCGCTCTGCCGGGACAGCCGGCCGCCCCGGGCGTTGAGGAACACCGCGGGCGTGCCCCGCCCGGCGGCCGCGAGCACGGGCCGGGCCCGGACGAGGTAGGCGTCCAGCGCCCGGACGGCGTACGACCCGAGCGGCACGAGCCGCTCCTTGCCGCCCTTGCCGAAGAGGCGGACCGCTGCCCCGGTGCCGCCGTCCGGTCCCAGGACGTCGTCGACGTCCAGGCCGACCGCCTCGCTGATCCGCGCGCCCGAGCCGTAGAGCACCTCGAGCAGGGCCCGGTCGCGCAGGGCCGCCGGCGTGTCCCCCACCGACACCCCCTCGAGCAGCCGGGTGACGGCGTCCACCGACACGGCCTTCGGCAGCCGGCGTGGCGGGGTCGGCGGCCGGACCTCCCGCGCCGGGTCGGTCGGCGCGGTGCCCTCCACCGCGAGGAACCGGTGCAGCCCGCGGACGGCGACGACCGTACGAGCCGCCGAGGACGCCGACAGCGCCGGACGCCCGTCCTCGCCGGTGCGGATCGCGGCGAGGAACGCCGCGACGTCCGCCTCCGCCACCTCGTCGGGTGCCCGGCGGCCGCGCGCGCGCAGGAACGCGGTGTACCGGCCGAGGTCACGCCGGTACGCCGCGAGGGTGTTGCGCGAGAGCCCCCGCTCGACCGCGAGGTGCTCGAGGTAGCCGGCGAGCGCACGGTCCAGGGCCGTGGCCACCGCCGCGTCGCTGCCGGCGACGGTCAGGACAGGACCTCGTCCAGGGCCACCGCCGCCATCCCGTGCGCCTCGGCGACCGGCGCGTACGTGATGTGCCCGGCGTGGGTGTTGAGCCCCAGGGCCAGCGCCCGGTCGGCGTGCAGCGCGTCGCGCCACCCCCGGTCGGCGAGCTCCAGGGCGTACGGCATCGTCACGTTCGTCAGCGCGTACGTCGAGGTGTGCGGGACGGCTCCCGGCATGTTCGCGACGCAGTAGAAGACCGAGCTGTGCACCTCGTAGGTGGGGTCGGCGTGCGTGGTCGGCCGCGAGTCCTCGAAGCAGCCGCCCTGGTCGATGGAGACGTCCACCAGCACGCTGCCCGGCTTCATCCGGGACACGAGCTCGTTGGTGACGAGCTTGGGGGCACGGGCGCCGGGAACGAGCACCGCACCGATGACCATGTCGGCGTCCAGCACGGCCTTCTCGATCTCGTACGTGTTGCTGGCGACCGTCTGGCAGTGACCCTGGTAGATGGCGTCCACCTGCCGCAGCCGGGCCACGTTCTTGTCGAGCAGCAGCACCTCCGCCTGCATCCCGAGCGCGATCGCCGCCGCGTTGTACCCGGCCACGCCGGCACCGATCACGACGACCTTGGCGGCGTAGGTGCCGGGCACCCCGCCCATGAGGATCCCCCGGCCACCCTGAGCGCGCATCAGGGTGTGGGCGCCGACCTGCGGTGCCAGCCGGCCGGCCACCTCGCTCATCGGCGCGAGCAGCGGCAGCGACCGGTCCGGCAGCTCGACGGTCTCGTAGGCGATCGCCGTCACCTTCCGGGCGACGAGCTCCTCGGTGAGCGCCTTGTCGGCGGCCAGGTGCAGGTACGTGAACAGCACCTGCCCCTCCCGCATCCGGTGGTACTCCTCCGCCACCGGCTCCTTGACCTTGAGCACCAGGTCGGCGTCGCCCCACACGTCGTCCGCGGTCGGCAGGATCCGCGCGCCGGCCGCGGTGTAGTCGGCGTCGGTGATCGAGGAGCCCAGCCCCGCACCGGTCTCGACGACGACGTCGTGCCCGTGGCGGACGAGCTCGTGGACGCCGGCCGGCGTCGCCGCCACCCGGTACTCGTTGTTCTTGACCTCGCGCGGGATGCCGATCTTCACGGCGGCCACTCTAGTGTCGCGCGGGTCACGTGGAGGACCACGATCGCTGGAGACCTCATGCCCCTCGTCGCGTACGCCCGCACGCCGGCGCGCCGCTCCCTTCAGGTGCTCGGCGACGTCGCCGTCCTCGGCTGGGTGTGGCTGTGGGTGGAGACCGGCCGCTGGGTGCGGGACCGCACGCTGGCGCTGGCCGAGCCGGGCCTTCGGCTGGAGGACGGCGCGCGGGGGGTGGCGGACCACCTCACGGACGCCGGCCGGACGGCGTCCGGCGTCCCGCTGGTGGGCGACGAGCTGGAGCAGCCGTTCACCGCGGCCGGGGAGGCCGCCGGCGCGGTGGCGGCGGCCGGCCGGCGCCAGGCCGAGGTCGTCGGCGACCTGGCCGGGCTGCTCGGTCTGGTCGTGGCGGCCGTGCCGATCCTGCTCGTCGTGACGGTCTGGGTGCCGCTGCGCGTCCGCTTCGCCCGCCGCGCCTCGGCGGCCCAGCGGCTGATCGACTCCGGCGCGGACCTGCAGCTGTTCGCGCTGCGCGCGATGACGAACCAGCCGATGCACAAGCTGGCCCGGGTCAGCGCCGACCCGGTGCGCGCCTGGCGCGAGGAGGATCCGGCGGTGGTGCGCGCGCTGGCGGCGCTCGAGCTCTCGGACGCGGGGCTGCGCCCGCCGCCGCTCAGCCGCTGACCTGCTGGCCGAACACCTCGAACTCCACCTTCCGGTAGATCTCGTCCGTGTGCTCGATCTGGCACTCCAGGTCGGCCAGCGCGACCGCGATCTCCTCCTGCTGGAGCAGCTGGTCGAGCCGCTCGGTGTACTCCTCGATGATCTCGTCCTGGTCCTCCTCGTAGTCGTAGCCGCGCTCGGCCATGCACTCGGCCCAGTTCGCCCTGGCCTCGATGATGCGCAGGTCGGAGTCCACGAGGACGTCCTTCGGGTTCACGTACGTGCCGCGCAGCTGCTCGGGCGTGAAGACCTTCGCCACGCCTTCCCGGGTGCAGCCGCCGGTGCGGGAGAAGTCCTCCTCGTCGAGCGTGAAGACGAAGTCCGCGTTCGGGTCCTCCCCCCACAGCGCCCGGGCGTAGGCCTCTCGGTCTGCGTCGGGCAGCCCGTTCCAGATGTCCAGGTTGGGGCCCAGCCCGATGTCCCGCACCGGGTTGTCGACGCGGGTGGTCACCCCCAGCCCCCACTTCTCCTTGTAGGTCCGGCGGGAGAACCCCGGGTCCTGCCGGACCCGGACCTGCGCGGCCTCGACGGTGCGCACGTCCACCGGGATGTACTCGAACCCCGCCTCCGCCATGCAGTCCGCGATCGCCTGCTGGGCACGCTCGACGTGGTCGGCGAACTGCTCCTCGGTGAGTCCGAACTCCTTGATGCCCGGCAGCGTCGTGGCCCCGGCACCGGACGGGTCGGCCGCCGAGCCGCCGCAGCCGGCCACCCACACCGCCGTGACGAGCCCGGTCGCGAGAACGGTGAGCCGGCGTCCTCCGCGCGCTCCTGGGTACGTCGCCACGTCGCCTCCTTCGCGCCGAACGGCATCCATCGGAGCACCGACCGGCTGACAATGACCTGAACGGCGGAGGGCCGGCGTTCAGGTGGCAGTCAGTGCCGCGCTGCGACCCTGGCGTCGGGCCGGCTCCCGCACGGGGCCCCGGCGGTCCCGGCCGGCCCGGACGGAGGGGTGGCTGGTCGGGACGTCGGTGCGGCTCACGATGCCGATCGAGTCCACCGGCAAGGCGCGCCTGACGGTCCCCGTCAGCGCCGTGTCGCTCGCCCCGGACGGCGGCTCACGGGTGCAGGTCGCGGACGGGGAGACGTTCCGGTACGTGCCGGTGGAGACCGTTCTTGCCGGCGCCGTTGGGGCCCAGCAGCCCCAGCACGGTGCCGGCCTCGACGTGCAGGTCGACGCCGTCCACCGCGGCCACGCCCGCGAACGTCTTGCGCAGCCCCGTCGCCTCGATCGCCGGCGTCGCCCCGGCCACCCCCATGGGACCTCCTGCCCTCGGCTCTGCGAGCGTATCGACGGCCGGCTGAACGGGTGCTGAATCCCGCGGAGCGCGGTCGCTGGCAGGATCGGCGCCGTGACCAGCGCGCCGCAGGTGGCCTTCGTCCTCGGCGGTGGCGGCCTGCTGGGGGCCAGCGAGGTCGGCCAGCTGCTGGCACTCGTCGAGGCCGGGATCGCTCCCGACCTCGTGCTCGGCACCAGCGTCGGCGCCGTGAACGGCGCACTGGTCGCCGCCGAGCCGGGCCCGGCGGCCGTCGAGGACCTCAGGCAGCTGTGGACGTCGTTGTCGCGCAGCACCGTGTTCGGCGGCTCCCCGGTGCAGCAGCTGCGGATGGTGGCCCGCACGCGGACCGCGCTGCACGCGCCGGACCCGTTGCGGGAGATGCTCACCCAGCGCCTGGACGGCGCGACGATGGAGGACCTGCCGGTGCCGTTCCAGTGCGTGGCGGCCAGTATCGAGCGGGCCGAGGAGCACTGGTTCACCAGCGGCTCGGTCGTCGACGCGGTCGTCGCGTCGTGCGCGGTGCCGGGCCTGTTCCCGCCGGCCGAGGTGGACGGCGAGCACTTCCTCGACGGCGGGATCGTCGACTCCGTGCCGCTCGGCCGGGCGGTCGCGCTCGGCGCACGGACCGTGTTCGTGCTGCACGTGGGGCGCCTGGAGCGGCCGCTGCAGGCCCCCACCCGGCCGTGGGAGGTCGCCATGGTGGCGCTCGAGGTCGCGCGCCGGCACCGCTTCCTGCGGGACATGGCG
>JBMOMI010000119.1:0-8687 GCA_049325235.1 Actinomycetota bacterium
CGTGACCTGCGGGACCCCCGGTGGCACCTGCTTCTGCGTCTCGATGGGCACCGGGCCGGTGCCCGACCGCGGGTACGACCTGACGCTCACCGAGCTGCTCGACGCCGGCGGCCACCGCTTCCTGGTCGAGGCCGGCAGCGACCGCGGCGCGGAGGTGCTGGACGCCCTGGGCGCCCGTGTCAGCGCCGCCGAGGCCGTCCCGGCCACCGTCGGAGACCACGCGGCCGCTCGCGCGGTGGGGGACGAGGCGGCCTGCCACATGGGCCGGTCGCTGGCCACGGACGGCCTGCGGGAGCTGCTCTACGCCAACAGCGAGCACCCCCAGTGGGACGACGTCGCCGGTCGCTGCCTGGCGTGCACGAACTGCACGCTCGTGTGCCCCACGTGCTTCTGCACGTCCGTGGACGACGTGACGGACCTGACCGGCAACGAGACCCAGCGATGGCGGGTGTGGGACTCCTGCTTCACCACCGACTTCTCCTACCTGCACGGCGGCAGCGTCCGGTCATCGGTGAGCTCGCGGTACCGGCAGTGGGCCACCCACAAGCTTGCCGCCTGGATCGACCAGTTCGGCACCTCGGGCTGCGTCGGCTGTGGCCGGTGCATCACGTGGTGCCCCGCGGCGATCGACATCACCGCCGAGATCGCGGCGATCCGCGCCACGGCCGTCCGGACAGAAGAGGGCTGACTCGTGCGGACCATCGAGCAGTACCTGCCGGAGCACCCGTTCTTCGCCGGGCTTGGCCCCGACGCGCTCGCGCTGGTCGCGGGATGCGCGAAGAACGTGAGCATCCGACCCGGTGAGTTCCTGTTCCGCGAGGGCGAACCTGCCGACACGTTCTACATCCTTCGCCGCGGGCGGATCGCGATCGAGGTCCACGTGCCGGCCAGCGGGACGGTCGTGCTCGACACTGCCGACGCCGGCGACGTGGTCGGCTGGTCGTGGCTCGTGCCGCCCTACCGCTGGATGTTCGACGCCCGGGCCGTCGAGGCCGTCGGTGCAGTGGCGTTCGACGGCCGCTGCCTGCGGCAGAAGTGCGAGGAGGACCCCCGCCTGGGCTACCGGCTGATGCAGCGGGTCGCCGAGGTGATGCACGCGCGGCTGATGGCCGCCCGCGTGAGGCTCCTGGACCTGTACGGCAGCGACGGAGAAGGCCGTGCCACCGCTGGCTGAGCACGACACCACCGCGCGGCACGTCGGGGCGATGGTGCCCCGGCTGTTCCGGCTGGTGCACCGGCGGCAGGACACGCCGGACACGTTCACCGTCCAGCTCGCGCCCACGGACGGCGTCCCTCTGCCCTTCGCCCCCGGCCAGTTCACGATGCTGTCGGCATTCGGTGTCGGGGAGGTGCCGATCTCGGTCAGTGGCGACGCCCGCGCGCCAGAACCGTTGCAGCACACCGTGCGGGACGTCGGTTCCGTCACGCACGCGCTGGCGCGCGCCGTGAGCGGTGACGTGCTCGGCGTCCGTGGCCCGTTCGGCACCGGGTGGGACGTCGCCGACGGCAGGGGAGGGGACGTCGTGCTGGTCGCCGGCGGCATCGGCCTGGCACCGCTGCGCCCGGCCGTGCTCGAGGTGCTGGCCGAGCGGGAGCAGTACCGCAGGGTGGTGGTGCTGTACGGCACCCGCAGCCCGGACGACCTGCTGTTCGCCGACGAGCTGTCCGTGTGGGAGCGTCACGGTGTCGAGGTGCTCGTCACGGTCGACTACGCATCGTCGTCGTGGCCGGGACGCGTGGGCCTGGTCACCACCCTCGTCCCGCGCGCGGGTTTCGATCCCGCCCGCACGCTCGCCCTGGTCTGCGGGCCCGAGGTGATGATGCGTCACGTCGCCATGGCGCTGGTGGACCGCGGGGTCCGCGCCGGCCGCGTCCGCGTCTCGCTGGAACGCAACATGCGCTGCGGGGTCGGCCTCTGCGGCCACTGCCAGCTCCGTGAGCTTCTCGTCTGCGTCGACGGGCCCGTGTTCGACTACTCCCGCGTCGAGCACCTGCTCTCCTGCAGGGAGGTGTGACGTGGCCGCGCACCGTCACCCCACGCTCGCCGTCTGGAAGTTCGCGTCGTGCGACGGCTGCCAGCTGACACTGCTCAACTGCGAGGACGAGCTGATACCCCTTGCCGGCGAGGTCGAGATCGCGTACTTCCCGGAGGCCACGCGCGCCGTCGTCCAGGGGCCGTACGAGGTCTCGCTGGTGGAGGGATCGGTGACGACCCCGGGTGACGCCGAACGCATCAAAGAGGTGCGGAAGGCGTCGCGGCGTCTCATCGCGATCGGCGCCTGCGCGACCAGCGGCGGCATCCAGGCGCTGCGGAACTTCGCGGACGTCGCGGAGTTCCGCTCGGTCGTCTACGCCCACCCCGAGTACGTCGAGACACTCGCGCGCTCCACGCCGATCGCGGCGCACGTGACCGTGGACTTCGAGCTGAACGGCTGCCCGGTCGACCGACAGCAGCTCCTGGAGGTGCTTGCCGCGTTCGTGCAGGACCGCAAGCCGCGCATCCCCTCCTACAGCGTGTGCGTCGAGTGCAAGCGGCGCGGCGCCGTGTGTGTCGCCGTCGCCCACGGGACGCCGTGCCTCGGGCCGGTGACGCAGGCAGGCTGCGGCGCGCTGTGTCCGGCGTACTCGCGTGGCTGCTACGGCTGCTTCGGCCCTCAGGACACGCCGAACACCGCCTCGCTGGCCCAGCGGCTCGGCGTCCTGGGCATGGACGACGCGCAGGTGAGACGGGTCTTCCGGACGTTCAACGCCGCCGCGGAGCCGTTCCGCCGGGAGAGCGAGCAGCACGAGGAGGTGTGCCGGTGACGCACAGGCTCGACCAGGGCGACCACGTCCTGCGCGTCGACACTCTCGCCCGAGTCGAGGGTGAGGGCGCCATGCACGTCGTCGTGAGCGACGGGGTCGTCACCGACGTCGAGCTGCGCATCTTCGAGCCGCCGCGCTTCTTCGAGGCGTTCCTGCGTGGCCGCGCCTGGACCGAGCCGCCGGACATCACGGCGCGCATCTGCGGTATCTGCCCCGTGGCCTACCAGATGAGCTCCTACCTGGCGATCGAGAACGCCTGCGGCGTCACGGTTCCCGAGGAGCTCCGGCTGATGCGGCGGCTGCTCTACTGCGGGGAGTGGATCGAGAGCCACGCCCTGCACGTCTACCTGCTGCACGCCCCCGACTTCCTCGGCTACCCCGGGGCGATCGAGATGGCCGCCGACCACCGATCGGTCGTCGAGCGCGGGCTGCGACTGAAGAAGGCCGGGAACGCGCTGATGACACTGGTCGGCGGCCGGGCCGTGCACCCGGTGAACGTCCGCGTCGGCGGCTTCTCCGGCTGCCCACCCTGTCCGAGCTGCACGGGCTCTGCCCGGTCCTGCAGCAGGCCAGGGACGACGCAGTCGAGACGGTCCGTCTCGTGGCTGGTTTCGGCTTCCCGGACATGGAGCAGCCGCAGGAGTACGTCGCCCTGCGCTCACCGCACGGCTACCCGCTGGAGGGTGGGTCGGTCGTGACCGGCACCGGTCGCGCGTTCGAGGTCGAAGACCTGGCCGAGCACGTCGTCGAGCACCACGTCGCCCGGTCGAACGCGCTGCACGCCAGGCTGGACGGTCGGACGTCCTACGTGGTCGGTCCAGTGGCCCGGTACGCGCTCGACCACGAGCAGCTGAGCCCGCTGGCGCGCCAGGCGGCCGGGGAGGCGGGTCTGGGCGCAGAGTGCCGCAACCCGTTCCGGTCGATCGTCGTGCGGGCCGTCGAGCTCGTGCACGCGACCGACGAGGCGCTGCGCATCATCGACGACTGGGACGGCGCGCCGGCGCCGGCCGTCGCCGTGCCTCCCCGCGCCGGCGTGGGCCACGGCGCCACCGAGGCGCCACGGGGCCTGCTGTACCACCGCTACGAGCTGGCAGAGGACGGCACGATCCTCGACGCCGTGATCGTGCCGCCCACCTCGCAGAACCAGCAGAGCATCGAGGAGGACCTGCGAGCCTTCGTGCAGGACCGACTCGAGCTGCCGCACGACGAGCTGGTGCGGCAGTGCGAGCAGGCCATCCGCAACTACGACCCCTGCATCTCCTGCGCCACGCACTTCCTGGACCTCACCGTGGAGTACCGGTGACCGCGCCCGCACTGGTGATCGGCCTCGGCAACCCGGACCGCGGCGACGACGGGGCCGGGCGCGAGATCGCCCGCTGCGTCGCGGCACGACGAACGGGTATCCGCGTCCTGGAGCTCGACGACCCCAGCGATGCGCTGGACGCGTGGACGGGGCAGGACACCGTGGTCGTCGCGGACGCGGTGGTCTCCGGCGGGCAGGTCGGGCAGCTGCACGTCGTCCAGGTCGGCGAGACCCGGCTCCCGACGGAGGGCTGGGCTTCCGGGGGGACCCACGCGCTCGGGATCGCCGCCGCCGTCGAGCTGGCTCGTGCCCTCGGACGCCTGCCGCGCCGGCTCGTCCTGGTCGGTGTCGAGGGCGCACGGTTCACATGCGGCGCGCCGATGTCCGCAGCGGTCGCCGCGGCCGTGCCACGGGCCACGGACGTCGTGCTCGACCTCGTCGCCGGGGTGGCCCCTGACTCCGGGGGGCGCGGCTGATGTGCCTCGGGACGGTGGCACAGGTGACCGAGCTGACCGAAGCCGGCGTCGTGGTCCGGGCCGGCACTCGGGTGGTGCGCGCGTCTCTGATCGCCGCGCCCGGACCGGTCCAGGCCGGTGACTGGGTCCTGGTGCACTCGGGGCTGGTGCTGGTCCGCCTGACCGAGCAGGAGGCGCAGGTCGCGCTCGAGCTGCGCGACCGCACGACGAAGGGAGTGCCATGATGACCAGAGGGCTTTCGGTGATGCCTCGACGTACACCACCGCGAAGAACGTCGTGGCGGCAGTGGTGCTGGGTGCGCTCGCCGCGGCCGTGGCCGCCCGCCGGCCGGGCACCGTGCTGAGACGGCCCACCCGCGCCGGGCAGTGGGCGGGCCTGGCGGTCGTCGGCACCTTCGGGGGTGCGGGGGCGTTCCTGCTGTTCTTCGGGGGGCCTTGCCCGGGCGTCCTCGGTCGACGCGGCGTTCCTGCACAAGACCTTGCTTGTCTGGGTAGCGCTGCTCGCGGTGCCACTGCTCGGTGAGCGGTTCAGGGCCGCGCACGTCGCCGCGGTCGCCCTGCTCGTCGTCGGCCAGATCGGGCTCGCCGGCGGTCCTTCGGCGGCCTTCGGCACGGGCGAGCTGATGATCCTCGGGGCAACTGGGCGCGGGCTCCGTCGTCCTGCTCGGCTGGGCGGCGGTCCGTGGCGAGGCCGGGGCACTGGTCGGCCTCACGGCGGCGCAGTGGGCGTGGGTGCTGCTGACCGGCGTGATCCTCGCCGGGTACGTCTCGACGTGGTTCGCGGCGCTGTCGCGGGCGCCCGCGGTCGACGTCACGGCGGTCCTGGTCGTCGGTGCCGTCGTGACCGCACTGCTCGCGGCCGGAGTGCGCCGGGAGCCGCTGCTGCCGCAGCTGGGCTGGCTGACACTGGTGCTGGTGGGTGCGCTGCTCGTGGCCTTGCCCCATCGGTCGGACCGTGGCGTGCTCGCCGGCGCGACGTGAGCCGGAGGTGACGGTGACCGCAGGACCAGTGCTGTTCGCGCGCTACGCCTACCCACCCAACGCGCTCGGCTACTGCGGGTGCCTGGCCCTACCTGGAGCTGATCGCGGGGGCGAACGGCGTCCGAGATCCGCTGGACGAGCGCGTGGTCGAGGCGTACTGGATCGGCAACCTGCTACTCGACCGGGTGGGACCGGCTCTGGTCGGGAACTTGCTGGACGACCGCTTCCGGCGCCGGGTCGGCCGCGCCTGGCCCCACCTGGTCGCGGCGGTCCCGCACGGAGCGCGGCCGCACCACAGCTTCCATGTGCTGGGGGTCTACCCGTTCGTGGGCTTGCTGCGCGGCGGCGAGGTCGACGAGCCCCTGCGGGTGCTCGACAGCTGCCGGATCCGTTGGGGACGCGTCGTCGCCGCCGGTGACCGCGAGGCGGTGGTGCGCAGCCGCCGGCTGGAGTACGACGGGCGCAGGCTCACCCTGGGCCCGCCGCACGAGGAGATCGCCACCACCGGGGAGGGCGGCCTCCACCTCACCAGGCCGCTGCGTTCGGGGGACTGGTGCGCTCTGCACTGGGACTGGGTGTGCGACCGGCTCACCGATCTCCAGGTGCGGGCCCTGCGGCACTACACGGCCACTCAGCTCGCCGCCGTCAACGACGCCCCCGCGTCCGTTCTGGCGTAGCGCGACACGGTGGCGGCAGCCGCAACGGTTCGCTCGCCGCTGCCTGCACCTGCGGGTGGTGGCCGACCGGGCTGGCGTTCCGGTCGATCAGGCCTCAGCAGCGCGCGTCGGTGTCCAGCCGCGTCAGCTCCCCGTCGGTGTACTGCAGCAGGACGACGAGCTCCCGCCGCCCCGGCAGCTCGAGGAACTCCTCGAGCGACACCGGCCTGGAGCTCAGCCCCGGGGACGCGCCCTCGGTCGTCGGCGGCACGCACTCGTTGAGCACGACCTGGACGTCGTCGGCCACCGGCACGTGGTACGTGCGCTCGGCGTTCTGGTTGGTGAACCGGTCACCGCCGTGGGGGACCACGGGCACGCCCTCGCGAGCCAGCACCGCGTCGTCCACGCCGACGACCGTCCAGCGATCCAGCTCCAGGACCACCGAGCCGTCACCCGACTCCTCCGCTCCCACGATCGTTCCCGCGTCGAAGGACCGGCCCTCGATCGGCGCCGCCGTCGGCTCCTGGGTGGCCGTCGGCTCGGTCTCGCTGGGCACCACGACCGTCTCGGTGACCGTTGCCTGCGGCGTGGCCTCTCCGTCGGCGCAGCCGGCCGCGAGGGCCAGCGCAGCCGCGGCGAGAAGGAGGCGAGGGACGCGCACGACCGCAGAGGATGTCAAGGCGCCGCGTCAGATGTCCATCTCGTGATCGATTGCTCCGCCGGCGGCCCGACCGGGTGCAGCACCCAGCCGAACCCGCCGAGCGACCCCGGATCGAGCAGCTCCGCCGCCTCCCCGGCGGCCGCCAGCGCAGCGAGGTAGTCCATCGGGTCGCGCCGCGCCTCGCCCGGCTCGGGCCGCGCTGCGCTCACCCCCAGCCGGCGCAGCGCCTCCGTCTGCCGTAGCCGCACCGCCGCCGGGCGGACCGCCGCCACCGCGTCCAGCGCCACGTGCGCGGTGATGTCGCAGCCGCCGTCGGGCACCGGCCTGACCTGTCGACCGCCGCGGTACCCGGTCAGCGACCCGGTCGACGGCCGCGTCGCCAGGTCGTGCCCGTAGTCCACCGCGAGCGCCAGCCCACCGACGCCGGCGAGCCGGTCCACGAGCCGGGCCCACGCGTCGTCCCGGGTGCGGCCCACCTCGATCCGGCTGCCCGGTGGACCCGGCGGCCACCACCGCTCGCACCAGGCCAGGTCCGCGGCGTCCGGCTCGCCCCCGAGCCGCTCGGTGCCGTCGGGCGCGACGAGCACCACCCGCGGCGAGCCGTGCGCGTCCACCTCCAGCACCGGCGCCGGGACGACGTCCAGCAGCTCCCAGCCGACCAGCAGCGTCGGCTCCTCCGGCTCCGGGACGTCGCGTGCCCACCCGACCTCCCCCGGCAGCCCGGGCGGCCGGTCGACGACGTCCACGCCGGTGCACCGCAGCTCCGGGTCCGCGCCGTGGACGGCGCGCAGCAGCTCGCCCCGGCCGGCTCCGACGTCCACCACGGCCGAGCAGCCGACGACCCGCGCGAGCCGGGCCACCGCCGCGCCGAGCAGCCCCCTCCCGGACGCCGTGGCGGCCGTGCGGAAGTGGCCCCCCGGGCCCTCGGGCCGGCGGTAGAAGCCGCCCGGCCCGTACAGGGCCTCGCGCCAGGCCTCCTGCCAGGGCCGGAAGGTCACGGCTTGCGCAGGACGACGGCCACGTCGGTGACCGTGAAGAGGAACTGCCCTGCCTCGGCGAGGTGACGCAGCCCCTCGACCCAGCCGGCGGCGCGCGCGGCGAGCGACCGGTCGTCCCGCGCCGCGGCCAGCATGCCCATCGCGACCTTCCACGCCACCGACCCGTCGTCGAAGCGGCGGTGCGGGTCGGCCCACGAGTCGACCACCACCAGCTCGAAGTCGGCGTCCCGCCCGGCGCTGGCGTCCGCGAGCGCGAGCAGCTTTCGGCCCATGAACCCGTCGGCCCGCTCGGCCCAGCGCGGCACCACCTGCACGAACCGGTCGACGAGCTCGCGGGTCAGGGAGTCGTCCGTCGACGTGAAAAGCGCTGTGTCCCAGTCGCTGTGCGCGAGCACGAGAAGCCCTCCGGGGCGCAGCACCCGGTGGCACTCGACGACGTGGGCGACCGGGTCGGCGAGGTGCTCGGCGACGTTGAGCGAGACCACCCGGTCCAGGCACGCGTCCTCGAGCGGCAGCGGCTCGTCGAGGTCGGCGATGCGGCTGCGGACCCGCAGGTCGGACAGCAGGTCGTCGTCGAGCGCCGACACCTGGTCGATCGCGTGGACGACGACCGGGGACGGGTCGTGCTCCAGCAGCGTGCGCACCAGACGGCCCTCGCCGCAGCCGAGGTCGGCGGCCGACAGGCCGTGCCGGTCGATGCTCGCCAGGTCGGCGACCTGCGCGTGGCGTCCCACGAACGGAACCCTAGCCAGCGCAGGGGTACCGTCGCGGGCGTGAGCGAGGCACCCCGGCCCGGCGCGCCCGAGCG
>JBMOMI010000120.1:0-8652 GCA_049325235.1 Actinomycetota bacterium
GACCGCGATCGACGCCGTCCTCGCCGTCCCGGACGTCGACGCCCCGTGGTCGCGGTGGTCGTAGGTGACCACCGCGACGTCGGGACGCGCCCGGCGGACCCGCTCGACCACCGGTCGCCAGCTTGACGCCGTCACCGTCCAGCCGTGGGCGAGCACGACGGTGGCGCTCCGCGCGGACGGCGGGGGCCCGGCGACCTGGACGGCCAGCCGCGCGCCGTCCGGGCGCCGGACGAGCCCGGTCACGCCACCTCGGCGGCGGCCGGCTCGACCCGGCGCACCGTCAGGCCGGAGACGTCGCCGTTCCGGTCGACGAGCACCGTGTCGCCGTCCCGGATCTCACCGGCGAGCAGGGCCTTGGCGAGCTGGTCGCCGATCTCGCGCTGGACCAGCCGGCGCAGCGGCCGCGCGCCGTACGCCGGGTCGTAGCCCTCGAGCGCCAGCCACTCCCGCGCGGCGTCGGAGACCTCGAGCCGCAGCCGGCGGTCGGCGAGCCTCTCCGCGAGGCGCTCGACCTGCAGGTCGACGATCCTGGCCAGCTCCTCGGTGGACAGCGCGTCGAACACGACCACGTCGTCGAGGCGGTTGAGGAACTCCGGCTTGAACGACTGCCGGACGGTGCGCATCACGGCCTCCCGCTTCGCCTGGTCGTCCAGCGACGGGTCGACGAGGAAGTGCGAGCCGAGGTTCGAGGTCAGCACGAGGATCGTGTTGCGGAAGTCCACGGTGCGGCCCTGGCCGTCGGTGAGGCGGCCGTCGTCCAGCACCTGGAGCAGGACGTCGAACACCTCCGGGTGGGCCTTCTCGACCTCGTCGAGCAGCACCACCGAGTACGGGCGGCGCCGCACGGCCTCGGTGAGCTGGCCGCCCTCCTCGTAGCCGACGTAGCCGGGCGGCGCGCCGACGAGGCGGGCGACCGAGTGCTTCTCGCCGTACTCGCTCATGTCGATGCGGACCATCGCCCGCTCGTCGTCGAAGAGGAAGTCCGCCAGCGACTTGGCGAGCTCGGTCTTGCCGACGCCGGTCGGGCCGAGGAACAGGAACGAGCCGGTCGGCCGGTCCGGGTCGGAGACGCCGGCCCGGGCCCGGCGCACCGCGTCGGACACGGCCTGGACGGCGCGGCGCTGGCCGATCAGCCGGCGGCCGAGGTGCTCCTCCATCCGCAGCAGCTTGGCGGTCTCGCCCTCCAGCAGCCGGCCGGCCGGGATGCCGGTCCAGGCGGAGACGACGTCCGCGACGTCGTCCGGGCCCACCCGCTCGGAGACCATCGGCGCCTCGGTGGCCTGCTTCTCGGCCGCCTCGGCCTCGGCGAGCTCCCGCTCGATCTGCGGGATACGGCCGTAGAGCAGCTCGCTGGCCGCGCCGAGGTCGCCGTCGCGCTGCAGCCGCTCGGCCTGGCCGCGCAGCTGGTCGAGCTGCTTGCGCAGCTCGCCGGCGCGGTTGAGCGCCGACTTCTCGCGCTCCCAGCGCGCCTCGAGGGCGGCCAGCTGCTCGGACTTGTCGGCGAGGTCGGCCTCCAGCCGCTCCAGCCGCTCCCGGGAGGCCTCGTCGTCCGCCTTGGACAGCGCCAGCTTCTCCATCTCCAGCCGGGCGACGGCGCGCTGCAGCTCGTCGATCTCGACCGGGCTCGAGTCGATCTCCATGCGGAGCCGGGACGCGGCCTCGTCGACGAGGTCGATGGCCTTGTCCGGCAGCTGCCGGCCGGTGATGTACCGGTCGGACAGCGTGGCGGCCGCCACCAGGGCGGCGTCCTCGATCTTGACGCCGTGGTGGGCCTCGTACCGCTCCTGCAGCCCCCGCAGGATGGCGATCGTGTCCTCGACGCTCGGCTCTCCGACGAACACCTGCTGGAACCGGCGCTCGAGGGCGGGGTCCTTCTCGATGCGCTCGCGGTACTCGTCGAGGGTCGTCGCGCCGATCAGGCGCAGCTCGCCGCGGGCGAGCATCGGCTTGAGCATGTTGCCGGCGTCCATCGCGCCCTCGGCCGCGCCGGCGCCGACGACGGTGTGCAGCTCGTCGATGAACGTGATGAGCTGGCCCTCGCTCGCGGCGATCTCGTTCAGCACGGCCTTGAGCCGCTCCTCGAACTCGCCACGGTACTTGGCGCCGGCGACCATCGCCGCCAGGTCCAGCGCGACGAGACGCTTGCCGCGCAACGACTCCGGTACGTCGCCGTCGACGATGCGCTGGGCGAGCCCCTCGACGACGGCGGTCTTGCCGACGCCCGGCTCACCGATGAGCACCGGGTTGTTCTTGGTGCGGCGGCTCAGCACCTGCACGACGCGGCGGATCTCCGCGTCGCGGCCGATCACCGGGTCGAGCTTGCCCTCGCGCGCCCGCTGGGTGAGGTCGACGCCGTACTGCTCGAGGGCGTTGAACGTGCCCTCCGGGTCGGGCGTGGTGACCTTCGCGCCGCCGCGCACCTCCGGGAGCGCGGCCGCGAGCGCGTCGCGGTGCGCGCCCAGGGACCGCAGCAGGTCACCGGTGGCGCCGCCGTCCTTGGCGAGCCCGAGCAGCAGGTGCTCGGTGGACACGTAGGTGTCGCCGAGGGCGGACGCCTCCTCCTGGGCGGCGGTGAGGGCCTGGTAGGACGCGCGGGACAGCTGCGGGGCGGCCACCGACGCACCGGAGGCGCTCGGCAGCGCGGCGAGCAGCCCCCGCGCCCGTTCGGCGACGGTCCGAGGGGCCGCGCCCACCGCCTCCAGCAGGTGCGCGGCGACACCGCCCGGCTGCCCGGCGAGCGCCGCGAGCAGGTGGGCGGGGTCCACGTGCGGGTGCCCGGACGACGCCGCCTGCTGCACCGCGGTGGACAGCGCCTCCTGGCTCTTGGTGGTGAGCTTGAGGTCCATGCATCCCCTCCAGGGCGTCACGGTCGTGAGTTCGCTCGGGACAACGATCCCAGAGTTGAGTCTGTTCCGCTCAACTCACCGGGTCCTGGGGAAGATTCGAGCACTTCTTGGTGATTCCTTGGCATTCCGCCTTGCGCGGTGGGCTTGGCCCGGTGTGAAGTAACCGGCCATGCCACAAGCAGCTGTCACGTCCGTGCTCGCGTCGTCCACCGGAGCGGAGAGCGGCGCCCTCGCCGCCGTCGAGGAGGCGATCGACAGCGCGTTCGCGCCGATCACCGAGTTCGCCACGAAGATCATCTTCTTCGAGGTCAGCGTGTTCGGGACGAGCCTGCCGATCGTCACGTTCTGGCTCGTCGCCGCCGCGATCATCCTGACGATCTACTTCGGCGGCGTCCAGTTCCGCGGCTTCAAGCTCGCCACCGAGGTGGTGCGCGGCAAGTACAGCCACGAGGCGGACCCCGGCGAGGTGCACCACTTCCAGGCGCTCACCTCGGCGCTGTCCGGCACGGTCGGGCTGGGCAACATCGCCGGCGTCGGCGTGGCGGTGACCATCGGCGGCCCCGGCGCGACGTTCTGGATGATCGTCGCCGGGCTGCTGGGCATGGCGACGAAGTTCGCCGAGTGCACCCTCGGCGTGAAGTACCGCGAGGTGCACGAGGACGGCACGGTGTCCGGAGGCCCGTTCCGCTACCTGCCCGTCGCCTTCGCGCGGTTCGGGGCCGTCCCCGCCAAGGTGGCGACCGGCCTGTACGCCGTCGCGATCATCCTGTTCGGCGTCGCCGGCGGCAACATGTTCCAGGCCAACCAGACGCTGGCGCAGGCTCAGGCGGTGACCGGGGGCGACGACGGCCCGCTGGGCAACGACGGCGCCGCGTTCCTCTTCGGGCTGGTCCTCGCCGGGCTCGTCGCGCTCGTCATCATCGGCGGCATGCGGTCGATCGGCCGCGTCACCAGCCGGCTGGTGCCCGCGATGGCCGGTCTGTACGTCAGCGCTTCCCTGCTCGTCGTCGCACTCAACCTCGACTACGTGCCCGAGGCGTTCGGCCAGATCCTCACCGGCGCCTTCGACCCGCAGGGCGTGGCCGGCGGCGCCATCGGCGTCCTCATCATCGGCTTCCAGCGGGCCGCGTTCTCCAACGAGGCCGGCCTCGGCTCCGCGGCGATCGCCCACTCCGCGGTCAAGACGCGGCGCCCGGTGAGCGAGGGCTTCGTCGCCCTGCTCGAGCCCTTCATCGACACCGTCGTGGTCTGCACGATGACCGCTCTGGCAATCATCATCGCCGCACCCCCGCTGTACGCCGAGGCCCAGCAGGCGGTCGCCGACGGCGGTGACGCGCCGGACGGCGTCGTGGTCACGTCGGCCGCTTTCGAGACGGTGCTGCCGTGGTTCCCGGTGGTGCTGGCGGTCGCGGTGGCGCTGTTCGCGTTCTCCACCCTCATCACGTGGTCGTACTACGGCCTGAAGGCGTGGACCACGCTGTTCGGCCGCAGCACGTTCTCGGAGAACCTCTACAAGGTCGTCTTCTGCACCTTCACGGTGATCGGGTCGGTGCTCACGTTCGGCCAGGTGCTCAGTTTCGCCGACGCCATGCTCTTCCTGACGGCGTTCGTCAACCTCATCGGCGTCTACCTGCTGCTGCCGGTCGTCAAGCAGGAGATGCGCGAGTACCTCGCCGACCGCCGCAGCGGCAAGCTCGCCGCCGAGGCTCGGCTCGAGCCGCAGCACGTCGGGTTCCACCGCGGCCCGGGCGCCGACATGCCCCCCAGCTGACCGGGTCCGGGAGCTCAGTGCGCCGGGCGGCCGGGCAGCTCGGCGCGCTGAGCGGCCAGCACCAGGGCGCCGACCACCTCGGCGCGCTCGGCCAGCTCGCCGACCACGACGCTGACGCGCTCGGCGGCCGACGGGATCGCGAAGCGGTCCACGACGTCCCGCAGCGGGTCCAGCAGCAGGTCACCGGCCGCCGCCAGGCCCCCGCCGACGATGATGCGCTGCGGGTTGAGCAGGTTGCACACGCTCGCCGCGGCCACGCCGATGTGCCGCCCGGCGTCGGCGATCACCCGAGCGCAGCCGGGGTCTCCCGCCAGAGCGCGCGCCGTGACCTCGCGCAGGGAGAGGCTGCCGTGCGTCGCGCGCAGGGACTCCAGGAGGACCGGTGCGCGCACGAACGTCTCGAGGCAGCCCCGGTTGCCGCACCGACACACCGGACCGTTCTCGTCGATCGAGACGTGCCCGATCTCGCCGGCTGTTCCGCCGTGGCCCCGGAAGACCCGGCCTCCGAGCACGAGACCGGCGCCGACCCCGTGGGACACCTTGATGTAGGCGGCGTCCTCACAGCCCCGGGCGGCACCGTGCCGGAACTCCCCCAGCGCCCCGAGGTTGGCGTCGTTGTCCACGGCGACCGGGACGCCGAGCCGCGCCGCCAGTCGGTCCGCCAGAGGGATGCCGCCCCACCCCGGCAGGATCGTCGCCGATCCCACCTCGCCGGTGACGGCGTCCACCGGACCGGGGACACCCATCCCCAGGCTGACGACCTCGCCCGTGGACGACCCGACGCGGTCCAGCAGCTCGCCCACGAGCAGGGCCGCCCGGTCCAGCCCCTCGTCGGCGCGGTGGTCCGCCGGCAGCGGCAGACGCTGCTCGGCCAGCACCTGCTGCGACAGGTCGGCGATCGCCACTCGCAGGTGCCGGTAGCCGAAGTCGACCCCGACGCAGATGCCCGCGGTGCGGGCCAGCGACACCTGCTGGGCCCGGCGACCGCTGCGCGAGGTGGGGGCGACGTCCAGCACCTCCGCGGCCACGAGCTCCTTGACGATGTTCGAGACGGTCGCCGGCGAGAGCCCGGTCGCGGTGGCGACCTCCACCTGCGTCAGGGCGCCGTACCGGCGTAGCACCTCGAGCACGCGTGCCCGGTTGGCTTCGCGAAGTGAAGCCTGCGAGCCCGGCGCCGGGGACGGCAGGACGGACATGCCCCCCACTGTAGGGCTGTACCGGGCGCCGTCCAGCAGGACCGGCCCCAACGTCAGCCCGGTTCGCGGCCGTACCCCGGCCGGGAACCGTAACGGCATTGTTGTGTTCAGGTCTTGACGTCATTGCCTGAATCCAATTCACTGACCGCACCGCGAGCGCAGCGGGCTGCTCGTCGAACCCCGGAGGTCTGTCGTGTCCACCACGTTCCTGCGGCGGTCGGTGACCGCCACACTGGCGGGAGTGCTTGCCGCCACGCTCGCCGCCTGCGGCGCCAACGAAGCCGCTGACGACGCCGGGTCCGGAGGAACGGACGGCGGCGGCGAGGCGCTCACGATCGCGCTCCTCCTGCCGGAGTCGAAGACCACCCGGTACGAGGCGTTCGACCGGCCGCTGTTCGAGGCCAAGGTCGCCGAGCTCTGCGAGGAGTGCGAGGTGATCTACTCCAACGCCGACCAGGACCAGGACAAGCAGCTGCAGCAGGCGGAGGCCGCGCTCGCCGAGGGCATCGACGTCATGGTGCTGGACCCGGTGGACTCCAAGGCCGCGGCGGCGATCGTCACCTCCGCGAAGGGCCAGGACGTTCCGGTCATCGCCTACGACCGGTTCATCAGCGACGCACCGATCGACTTCTACATCTCGTTCGACAACGAGAAGGTGGGCCAGCTGCAGGGACAGTCCCTGGTCGACAAGCTGCAGGCCGACGGCGTCACGTCCGGCAACATCGTCATGATCAACGGGTCGCCGACGGACAACAACGCCTCGCTGTTCAAGCAGGGCGCGCACTCGGTGCTCGACTCCAGCGGCTACACGATCGCGGCCGAGTACGACACGCCGGACTGGAGCCCGGACGAGGCCCAGTCGTGGATGGAGGGCCAGCTGGCCCAGTCGACCGACATCGTGGGCGTGTACGCGGCCAACGACGGCACCGCAGGTGGCGCCATCGCGGCGATGAAGGGCGCGGGGATCGACCCCCTCCCGCCGGTCACCGGTCAGGACGCCGAGCTGTCCGCCATCCAGCGCATCGTCGACGGCTCGCAGTACATGACCGTGTACAAGGCAATCAAGCCGGAGGCGGAGAAGGCCGCGGAGCTCGCCGTCGCCCTGGCCCGCGGCGAGTCCCCCACCGTCGAGGACGAGGTGGACGGGATCCCGTCGGTGCTGCTCGAGCCGGTCGCCGTGACCGTCGAGAACATCGCCGACACGATCATCGCCGACGAGTTCTACACGGTCGAGGAGATCTGCACGGCCGAGTACGCGGACGCCTGCGCCGCGGCCGGGCTGTCCTGACACGGACCACCCGGGACGCCGGAGCCGCTGCGGCGCCCGGCGTCCCGGGTGCACCATCGACACACCATCGAGCGAGCCACCAGCACCGAGGCGGGACACCGATGACGACCAGCACGCACGCGCCCGACGCGCCGATATCCGAGCGCCGGGAACCGGTCCTGTCGCTGACCGGGATCTCCAAACGGTTCGGCGCCGTCCAGGCGCTGACCGACGTCTCGCTCGACGTCAGGGTCGGCGAGGTCGTGGCGCTCGTCGGCGACAACGGGGCCGGCAAGTCCACGCTGGTCAAGGTGATCGCCGGCGTGCACCCGCCGGACGCCGGCACCATCCGGTTCGACGGGCGCCCGGTGACCATCGACGGGCCGGCGGCGGCGCAGCGCACCGGGATCGCCACCGTCTTCCAGGACCTCGCGCTGTGCGACAACCTCGACGTCGTCGCCAACCTCTTCCTCGGCAACGAGGTGGCCGAGCGCGGGGTGCTCGACGAGGTCGAGATGGAACGGCGCTCGTGGGAGCTGCTGCGCCGGCTCTCGGCCAAGATCCCGTCGGTGCGGATCCCCGTCGCCAGCCTCTCCGGCGGCCAGCGGCAGACGGTGGCGATCGCCCGGTCGCTGCTCGGCTCGCCGCGGGTGGTGATGCTCGACGAGCCGACCGCGGCCCTCGGGGTCGCGCAGACCGCCGAGGTGCTCAACCTCGTCGAGGCGCTCCGCGACCAGGGCCACGCGGTCATCCTGATCAGTCACAACATGGCCGACGTGATGGCCGTCGCCGACCGCATCGTGGTGCTGCGCCTCGGCCGCAACAACGGCGACTTCGACGTCAACACGACCACGCACGAGCAGGTGGTCGCCGCCATCACCGGAGCCACCACGAACGCCGTCAGCGAGCGCGCCGCCCGCTCCGCGCGCACGTCCGAGGAGAAGACCCCGTGACCTCGCCCTCCACCGCGTCCCTGCCCGCCGACCTCGCCGACGACCGGCTCATCCGTGAGCAGGGGCTGCGCGGGTACGTCACCCGGTTCACGGCCCGCGTGCGGTCGGGCGACCTGGGCGCCCTGCCCGTCGTCGTCGGCCTGGCGGTGATCTGGGTGGTGTTCTACGCGCTGAACCCGGTCTTCCTGTCCAGCCGCAACCTCGTCAACCTGACGCTGCAGTCAGCGGCGATCGGCACCATCGCGCTCGGCGTCGTCCTCGTGCTCCTGCTCGCCGAGATCGACCTGTCGGTCGGGTCGGTGAGCGGGCTCGCCGCAGCGCTCCTCGCGGTGACGTTCGTCCAGGGTGACCTGCCGCTGCTGGCAGCGCTGCTGCTGGCGATCGGCTCGGGGACGGCGATCGGCCTGCTGTACGGGCTGCTCTACGTGCGCTTCGGCGTCCCGAGCTTCGTCATCACCCTGGCCGGGCTGCTCGGGTTCCTCGGCCTGCAGCTGTACGTCCTGGGCGACACCGGGTCCATCAACCTGCCGTTCGACTCCGCGGTCGTCCAGTTCGCCCAGCAGGCGTTCCTGCCGGCGCCGGTGGCGTACGCGCTCGCGGTGCTGGTTCCCGCCGCCTA